>JAJZRT010001060.1 GCA_021802595.1 Pseudomonadota bacterium | reverse complement strand
GACGCCTGCGATTCGGTACGCGACGACAGGTCGGCGTTGCCGGAGGCAATCTCGCGCGAGGCGACGGCAATGGTTTCGGTGCCGGTTCGGACCTGGCCGACGATGGTCACGAGGCTGGCGTTCATGGCCTTCAGGGCCTGCAGCAGCTGGCCGACTTCATCGCTGGAGGTGGTTTCGATACGGCATATCAAATCGCCGCTGGCAACGGACTCAGCCACCCTCACGGCCTGATTGATCGGCGTGGTAATGGAGCGCGTGATGCGCCAGGCGATCAGGCCGCCGAGAACCAGCGACAGAACGGTCACGGAAAGCATGAGCGCCCGTGCGCTCGCATAAGCCGCTTCCGCCTCGGCCACCGCTTGGGCGCTCCCCTTTTCCTGGTAGCCGGCCATGTCCTCCAGCGCCTTGATCCACCGGTCTTGTGCCGGCCGGACTTCGTTGACCAGGACCTGGGTCGCAGCAATGGGATTGCCCAGCGCAAAGTCCATTGCCTTGTCGAACAGAGGATCCGTCTGCGCACGCGCTGCCGCGATCCTGGCCAGCAGCGATTTTTCCGCGTCTCCCGTCACACCGTCAGCCAGTTTCCTGCTCGTCTCGGCATAGCGCGTTCGCTGCGCCTGAATACGCTTCGCCTCCGCTTCCATGGCCCCATCGTCCGTCAGCAGGACAAGATTGCGGACCGAGATGGCGGTGGTTTGCAGGGCATCGCGCATGGCGCTGACCTGCTTGATCTTGACCATGTGATCGCCGGCGACCTTGTCCAGATGACCCTGGATCTGCGACATGCGCACCAGGCCGAGCAGTGCCACCAGCAGCGTCAGCAGCAGAACCAGACCGAACCCCACGCCCATCCGGGCGCCGATTTTCATATTTGCGAGCGACATTTCCTACCCATGCAAGACCAACGTTGAGTGAGTCCGAAGCGCCCGACTTCGAATCCGGGCGGCGTCGGATTTGCGGCATATCCAGGATGCAATAGATGAACCGGATCAGCGCAGGCAGGGGAATCTATCCGTGCTACATGACAAACGTGTTACTGCGCCCGGAGAGAAGGAACATGACGGAATCCAGCGGGCCGACAGATGCCGTGCAATGACCGCGCAGCGCACATCCCGGTCGATCAAACCACGCGTCAGAATGGCGCCGGGCACTCAAACCCCTGTACCTCGCCGGTCACCGGATGGATGAATCCCAGCGAACAGGCATGCAGCAACAGCCGTCCGGCCCGGGCCTGGATAGCGGGCGGCGCATAGAGGGCATCGCCCAGGATGGGGTGACCCAGTTCGCGCAGGTGGACGCGCAACTGATGCGAACGGCCGGTGACCGGTTCCAGTTCGACGCGGGTGGTCCGGGCGACGTCACCATGTCCCAGCACGCGCCAGCGGGTCAGGCTGGGTTTGCCGTGGAGAAGGTCGACCCGCCGCAGCGGCCGGTTCGGCCAGTCGACGATGAGCGGCAGGTCGATGAGACCCCAGCCCTCCGGCGGCGCCTCCAGCCGGCCGGCCACCACGGCGATGTAGCGTTTCCTCACCTCGCGTGCCGCGAAGGCCTTGCTCAGCGCGCGCTGCGCCGCCGGTCCGCGCGCCATCACCATCAGTCCCGAGGTGGCCATGTCGAGGCGGTGCACGATCAGGGCATCGGGGTAGCGGGCCTGTACCCGCGCGGCAAGGCAATCCTGTTTGTCGGCGCCACGCCCCGGCACCGCCAGCAGGCCGCCGGGCTTGTCGAGCACGAGCAGGACATCGTCGGCGTAGAGGGGCTCGATGGCAGGCATGTCGTAACTCAGCATCACGGGTGGAATTCCATTGTCAAATCCATCCGGCCGAACACGGCCGGGTTTTCGCGCATGGCATGCCTGTCCAACCTGCTTGCGCACATCCCGCGTGCGGGCAATGGCCGGCAAAATGCCGCTTTTCGTCAGGGGCCGACAAATTGGGGCACTCTTGCCGCTTCCCCGACCGTAGGCTTCGCATACAATTCAGGCGCTTATCCGCCCGGCACTGTTCTTGCAGCGCCCACGGGGTTTCAGTTCACTTGAAAGGATCAACATGGCACGCAAGCAAACACTCGTATTCATTGCCCTGGCCGCCCTCGCAGCGCCCGTCTTCGCCGGCGGCATCGATGGCAATGCCGTAATCGGCGGCGCCATTGGCGGCGGCACCGGGGCCGCTGTGGGTTCGGCCATCGGAGGACGCGACGGGGCCATCATCGGGGGCGCCATTGGCGGCGCCACGGGTGCGGCCATTGCGACCAAGGGATCCAAGCGCACTGCCGTCGAAAAAGAGGTGGTGTATGTCGATGAACATGATCACCACGACAACGGCCTGCACCGCGGCCATCACAAACACCGGCATGGCCGCGACGACGATTAATATCTCGTCCTCACAGGCCTCCCATGGAGATGGCGGCCAGCGCAACACGCGCGGCCAGCCATCTTCCCGGGACCTGAAGCCGCTCCCCTCCTCGTCACGGCTGACGGGCGATCAGCCCTTCAACCCCTCCAGCAACGCCATCCCCCACGCCACGCCGAAACCGTTGGTATCGCTCATCACGG
>JAJZRT010001059.1 GCA_021802595.1 Pseudomonadota bacterium | reverse complement strand
CATGCCGATGGGGCCGACCACCAGCGTGTTGCCCACGTCGCCGATGTGCGTGACCAGCCGGAACGGTGTCGCGCCATCGGTGCGCGTCACGATCAGTGGTGGGCCGTCGAGATGCGTATTGCGCTCTTGTCCTGCCCACACCGCCGACACCGGCATCATGTGCGCGAGGTTCAGCGTCGAGACGATGGGCTGGCGCACGTTGGCGTAGGCGTGTCCCGGAATCGACGACAGCCAGGCATCGACCACGTTCAAGGTCTCGGGGATCGTCATGAAACCCCGGCCCTGGATGGTGCGTTCCACGGCACGCAGCTTCTCGTCGGCGGCGGTTGCATCGGCATCGATCACCGTCACGGTGGCCGTGACGTAGCCGAACGACACCTGGTCACTGCCAAGTTCCTGCAAAGCGGCGTCGGCGTCCGCTGCCTTGTTCGACGCATCGGAGTCGACCAGCGGGCTTTCCTGCTGGAAGACCGTCTCGCGCAGCAGCGCGACGATATTCTTGCGCTTGGCGAACCACTGGCGGCGCAAGCGGCTGAGTTCCTTCTCGGCATCGGCTTTGTCGAGGCAGAGGAAGCGTGTGCTCCAGCGGTAGGCAAAGCCCAGGCGGTTGAGGTCGTCAAGCAAACCAGGCCAGGTCGAAGTCGGAAAGCCACGCACCGACACCACGCGCAGGTGCTGGCTCCCGAGCATCGGCGCAAGGCCGCCCGTCAATGGCTCATCAGCCAGCAGCGCATCGAGGTGCATCGGCACCTCGGGCGCGGCCACCGGATGCCGACGCGTGGACACGCAGGCATGCAGGTAGGTCAGCGTCTGGCCATCGTCGAGCCACGCGATCTCCGGCATCACCCCTTCAAGCAGGCCGAAGAAGCGTTCGGTCTCCGACACGAAGCCATCCAGTCGTTCGCGCCAGTCCACGCCTTCGACCTTGCTGTTCTCATACAGCAGCTTCGCGGCGTGCGCCGTCGATTCCTCGGGCGGCAGGTACAACAGCGTCAGGTGGTAGGCGCTCTCGAAGTGGCTTTCGGCTTCCTCGAAAGCCGCCCTGCGTTCTTCATCGACCAGCCAGGACAGCGGCTCGGGGAACACCGACTCCGGATAGTTAGCGGCTACGCGCCGCTCGGCTTCCACGAACAAGGCCCAACCCGATCCAAGCCTACGCAGTGCGTTATTCAACCGCGCGGAGGTCGCAACCAGTTCACCCTGCATAGCGCTGTCCAAATCAGGCCCGCGAAAGCTTGCCGTGCGCTGGAACGAGCCGTCCTTGTTGAGTACGACGCCCGGCGCGACCAGCCCTGCCCAAGGCAGCCAGTCGGCCAACAGCGCGGGGCGCTTGCGGTATTCGGCGAGGTGCATCATGGGATCGTCCTCACACGTCCAGAAGTTGCCGGTGCTTGATGTGTCGAGCGAAGACCGCCATGAACTGCGCATCCAGTCTCGCGCCCCACACGGCCAGCGAGTGCCCGACAATCCACAGCACCATGCCGGGCAGCCAGAGTTGCAGTCCGAGCCCCACGGCGGCGGACAACGTGCCGTTGGCAATCGCCACGGTGCGCGGTGCGCCACCCAACAGAATGGGTTCAGTCAGCGAGCGGTGCAGCGGCACCTCGAAGCCGGGTGCGTCAGCAGGCAGCGCGTTCATGCGATCACCGCTCCGCCGCTGAAGCTGAAGAAGGTCAGGAAGAACGAGGACGCGGCGAACGCGATCGACAGACCGAACACGATCTGCACCAGCTTGCGAAAGCCGCCACTGGTGTCGCCGAATGCCAGCGTCAATCCGGTGGCAATGATGATGATCACCGCGATGATTCGGGCCACCGGCCCCTGGATCGAGTCCAGCACGGATTGCAGCGGCGCTTCCCACGGCATGTTCGAGCCTGCTGCATGCGCGGGAATGGTGATGGCCAGCAGCAGTGCGGCGAGAGCCACGAATTGCAGGGCAGGTTTTACGGAAATGCGTGAAGTCGTCATGACGGTTCTCCGGGTGTTGATGAAAGTAAAGGGACGAAAGGCATCAGCTCGGCGCTGAGCTGGTAGCCGTGGTTGTCGAAGCCAGTGACACGGGCGATTTCCTGTACGCGGCGCGCATGGCCGCGCCCGGCGATGTAGACGATGACGTTGACCGCTTCCGCGATCAGGGCGCGTGGTGGCGTCACGGCGACTTCGAGGATCAGTTGTTCCAGCCGCAGCAGCGCGCCCGCGGCGGAACCGGCATGGACGGTGGCGATGCCGCCCGGATGGCCGGTGCCCCAGGCCTTGAGCAAGTCCAGCGCTTCGGCGCCGCGCACTTCACCGACGACGATGCGGTCTGGCCGTAGCCGCAGGGTCGAGCGCACCAACTCGGCCATGGTCACGACACCCGCACGGGTGCGCAGCGGGACATGGTCGTGCGCCGTGCATTGCAGCTCCACTGTGTCTTCGAGCACGATCACGCGGTCACCGGTGGCGGCGATCTCGTCGAGCAGGGCGTTCGCCAGCGTGGTCTTGCCGGTGCTGGTGCCACCAGCGATCAGGATGTTCTGGCGCTCGCGCACCGCGTTACGCAGGAATTCCGCCT
>JAJZRT010001058.1 GCA_021802595.1 Pseudomonadota bacterium | reverse complement strand
CACCACGGCCTTGGCCGCCATCACGCGATCCAGCAGCGGGCCATACCAGCGCTTGGCCTGCACGACCAGGAAGTTTTCCGTCTCGCTGACCCGATGGCCGATGAACAGGGCGACCGCTGCCGGGATGAAAGTCACCGACAGGATCATGGCCCCCACGAGTGCAGCCACCACCGTGAACGCCATCGGGTGGAACATCTTCCCTTCCACCCCCGTCAGGGCGAAGATGGGCAGGTAGACCACCATGATGATGAGTTGGCCGAACAGCAGCGCGCGGCGTGATTCCTTCGATGCCAGGAATACCTCGTGAAAGCGCTCCACGCGCGTCAAGGGCCTGCCGTAGTGCGCCTGTGCATGGGCCAGGCGTCGCACGCAGTTCTCGACGATCACCACCGCTCCGTCGATGATGATGCCGAAGTCCAGCGCCCCGAGGCTCATCAGGTTGGCGCTCACCTTGTAATGCACCATGCCGGTGAAGGTGAACAGCATCGACAAGGGAATCACCGTCGCCGTGATGATGGCCGCGCGGATGTTGCCCAGGAACAGAAACAGGATCACGATCACCAGGATCGCGCCTTCCAGCAGGTTCTTCTTCACCGTGGCGATGGCCTTGTCCACCAGCACGGTGCGGTCGTAAACCGTCACCGCGTGCACGCCCTCGGGCAGGCTGCGGTTGATCTCCACCATCTTCTTGTCCACGGCCTGCGACACCGTGCGGCTGTTCTGGCCGATGAGCATGAAGACCGTGCCCAACACCACTTCGCGGCCGTTGTCCGTGGCGGCACCGGTGCGCAGTTCGCGCCCCATCCCCACGTCCGCCACGTCGCGCACGCGGATGGGCACCCCGCCCGCGCTGCTGAGGATGACGTTGCCAATGTCTTCCAGGGTCTTGACTTGTCCGGGCGCCCGGATCAGGTACTGCTCGCCGCGCTTTTCGATGTAGCCCGCGCCCACGTTGCCGTTGTTGCGATCCAGCGCCGTCACGATGTCCTGCAAGGTGACGCCCAACGAGGCCAGACGCGCTGGGATGGGCGCGATCTGGTATTCCTTGGCATAGCCGCCGATCGAGTTGATTTCCGTCACGCCGGGCACGTTGCGCAACTGCGGCTTGATGATCCAGTCCTGAATCTCGCGCAGGTCTGTTGCCGTGTAGGGCATCCCGTCGGGTTTCTTCGCACCGTCCTTCGCCTCGACCGTCCACAGGTAAATCTCCCCCAGGCCGGTGGAGATCGGCCCCAGCGCAGGCGTGATGCCGGCGGGCAGTTTGTCGCGCGCCTCCTGGATGCGTTCATTGACCAACTGGCGCGCGAAGTAGATGTCGGTGCCGTCCTTGAAGATCACGGTCACTTGCGAGAGGCCGTAGCGCGAAAGAGAGCGGGTTTGCTCCAGGTTGGGCAGGCCCGCCATCACGGTTTCAATGGGATAAGTCACCCGTTGCTCGGTCTCCAACGGTGAATAGCCCGGCGCCTGGGTATTGATCTGCACTTGGACGTTGGTGATGTCGGGTACGGCGTCGATGGGCAACTTCTGGTAGCTGAACACGCCGACGGCGGCCATGCCAATGGCGGCTAACAACACTAGCCATCGGTGCTCGATGGCCGCGCGAATAAGTTTTTCAAACATGTGCGTTGCTCCGGCATCAATGGGTGTTTTCGGCAGAGGCTTTGCCAAGCTCTGACTTCACGACGAAACTGCCAGCCGACGCATACGGAGCCCCCGCCTTCAGCCCTTGAACCACCTCGACGCGCTTGCCATCACTACGGCCCAACTGCACGGGCTGGGCAATGAAGCCACCATTCACTTTCAAAAACACGACGGGCTTGTCGCCCACGGTCTGAATGGCATCACCGGCCACCGTCACGGGCACGTCGGCCTCAGATGAGGTCACTTCCACGTTGACAAACAGTCCGGGACGCCAAGCGCCTTGGGGGTTGGACAAGACCACGCGGGCCTTGGCCATGCGGGTTTGTTCGCCAATCAGCGCGCCCACGAAAGTGATGGTGCCTTGCGCGCTGGCATCGAATGCCGTTGCCTTGATGGTGACCTTTTCACCCACTCTGACCAGCGGCAAATCCTTGGCGGGCACGTTGATCTCTGCCCAGACCTGGCCCAGGTCGGACACCGTGAACACGGCGGCGTCTTCCTTGACGGCCTCGCCCAGGCTGAGGTGCTTTTCAATCACCACGCCATCGAAGGGCGCACGCAGCTCGAAGCGGTTCAGCCCGCCCGAGGAACCTGGGGCCAAGCCCACGGCCGACAGCTTCTGCTGCGCGTTGGCCACGGCGACCTGCGCCTCGTTCAGCGCCTGGCCGGCTTGCAGGTAGTCCTGCTCGGCGGAAATCTTCTGTTCCCACAGCCGCTTCTCGCGTTCAAAAGTTGTCTGGGCCAATGCCCGCCGCTTTTGCGCCGTCTGCAACTCGCTGCGCTGCTCGGACGCAGCCGGGCTGGCAATGACTGCGAGAACCTGTCCCTTCTTGACTGCTTGACCCAGACTGGCCTGAACGCTCTCGACCACTCCTGCAATGCGTGGGACAACGTGCGAGGTGCGGTCTTCATTC
>JAJZRT010001057.1 GCA_021802595.1 Pseudomonadota bacterium | reverse complement strand
GCTGCTGCGCATCGCCTATGGTCTTGAATGAATTGTTATCAGTAAGGAGAACAACATGCCGCACATTACCCGTGACAGCCTGATGAGCCTGGAAAGCTACGCAAAGGTGCGCCCCGAAATGCGCGCCGAAATCATGGCGCACAAGAAGAACCGCATGGTCGAGCTGGGCGACCACGTCACGCTGATTTTCGAAGACGAGAAGACCATGCGTTACCAGATCCAGGAGATGCTGCGCGCCGAGCGCACCTTCGAGGAAGCAGGCATCCAGGACGAACTCGACGCCTACAACCCGCTGGTGCCGGACGGCAGCAACTGGAAAGCCACCATGATGATCCAGTATTCCGACCCGGACGAACGCAAGGTGGCGCTGGCGAAACTGAAGGGCATCGAGGACCGGGTGTGGGTTCAGGTGGCCGACCAGCCGAAGGTGTTTGCCATCGCCGACGAAGACCTGGAGCGCGAGAACGAGGAGAAAACCTCCTCGGTCCATTTCCTGCGCTTCGAACTCGACGCCACCTCGATCGCTGCCGCAAAATCGGGCAGCCCGATCCGCATGGGCATCGATCTGGAGGCTTATCCGGTGGCATCCGTAACGCTGGCGGACAATACCCGTGCAGCACTTGTGGTGGATTTGACCTAAAGTGATTCCAAGGCGGTCTTAACGATAACGACAACGCACCGCCATCTGACAAGGAGGGTCGATGCTGGATCAACTGCTGGTTCATCAGGTGCGGCGGCGGGTGGAGACTTCCGGCCTGCCGTTCGTGGTCGAGTTATGGAATGGCGAGCAGGTCGGCGCCGTCGACGCTGCGGCGGTGCGGGTGCGGCTGCATCGGGCCGCCTGCCTCAAGGTAATGGCAGACCCCAGCCTCGGTGCACTGGCGCGTGCGTATGTCGAGGGCCACCTCGATCTGGAAGGTACTGCCCACGACATCCTCTCGCTCGGCGACCGCCTGTGCAACGCAGGCAGCTGCGCGCCGCGAACCGGATCGGACGGCTGGAAGTGGTGGCGCCACACGCGCAGCAAGGATCGCAAGAACATCCAGTACCACTATGACGTGTCCAACGATTTCTATGGCCTCTGGCTGGACAAGCGGCGCGTCTATTCCTGCGCCTATTTCAAGACCCCGGACACGAGCCTGGACGCGGCGCAGGAAGCCAAGCTCGACCACATCTGCCGCAAGCTCGCGCTCAAGCCGGGCGAGCAGTTCCTCGACATCGGCTGCGGCTGGGGCGGGCTCATCCTGCATGCGGCCGAGCAGTACGGCGTGCGCGCGGTCGGCATCACGCTGTCGGACGAGCAGCACGCCTGGGTCGACGAACAGATTAGGGCACGCGGTCTCGCCGGCCAGGTCGAGGTGCGCCGGATGGATTACCGCGATGTACCCGAGCACGGGGGCTACGACAAAATCGCCAGCGTTGGCATGTTCGAGCATGTCGGGCGCGCCAATCTGGTGACGTATTTCGAGAAAATCAATGCCCTGCTGAAGCCGGGGGGACTGGTGCTCAACCACGGCATCACCACGGCCACGCCGGATGCCGGCGGCCTCGGCGGCGGCATTGCGGAATTCATCGAGGACTATGTCTTCCCCGGCGGCGAGTTGGTGCATGCCTCCGACGTGTTGCGCGCCGCCGCGACAAGCGGCCTGGAATGCCTCGATGCCGAGAACCTGCGCCCGCATTACGGCAAGACCCTGTGGCACTGGGTGACCCGGCTGGAGCAGCACGCCGAATCGGCACGGCGGCTGATCGGCGAACAGAAATACCGCATCTGGCGCATCTACATGGCGGGGTCGGCGCATGCGTTCGACCGTGGCTGGATGGAGTTGTGGCAGGTGCTGGCCGGCAAGGGCATCGACGGCCGCCAGACGAACTATCCGTTCAACCGCGACTACATCTACCCTCATCCCTGAACAATCGCATTTGACCGCGCAGCCGGCAAACGTGCTGCCGACGCGCGGTCAGCGCCAGTTACCTCTGGGCGTACGGAGGTCCGGTTGGCAAACGTCCTGGCAGATCTGCTCGTGGTGATCCATCTGGCGTTCGTCGTCTTTGTCGTGACGGGCGGATTCCTGCTGGCACGCTGGCCGCGGCTGATCTGGCTGCACCTGCCCGCCGCGGTCTGGGGTGCCACGATTGAATTCAGCGGCGGCATCTGTCCGCTGACGCCGATCGAAAATCGCCTGCGGGTGCGCGGCGGCGGCGATGCCTACAGCGGAGACTTTGTCGCGCACTACCTGCTGCCGCTGCTGTACCCCGCGCAGCTCACGCCCGGGTTTCAGTTCTGGCTGGGGCTGGGCGTGGTGGCGGTGAACGCGCTGGCGTATGCGCTGGCCTGGCGTGCCAGGCGCAGGCGATCCACTGCAGGCAGGCGCGGTACCGGCTGAACGATCAAGGAGACTCACCATGCCACAGCTGCTCGGCGCGATCCAACAACGTTTTGCATGTCGCGCGTTCCAGCAGGACCGTCCGCTGAGGGCCGAGGAACTGGCGCTGCTCTGCGAGGCGGGACGGCTGGCGCCGTCGGCTTTCGGGCTGGAGCCGTGGCGTTTCATC
>JAJZRT010001056.1 GCA_021802595.1 Pseudomonadota bacterium | reverse complement strand
CATGGCCATGGTGGACTTGGCATCGGCATTGCCCAGGTAGAAGCTCTTCACCATCAGGTCCTGGTACATCTTCTGTTTCTGCGGCTGGTCGGGGTAGATCAGCAGCGTATTGGCGTTGACCACCTTCTTCGCCAGCTGGCCGGTCATCAGCAGCATGTCCACGGCGTCGGCGATCGGCGTGTTGCGCGCGAACAGCGTGGCCTTGGCGTCCGTCCGCACGTCCTTGTCGAAGATGAAATTGAGGCCAGACTGCCGGGAAATCATGTCGAACACGTTGCGCAGCGGCGCATCGCGGAATTCCAGCGTGATCGGTTTTTGAAACGCATCGCCAAGTTCGTGTGGCCTGAGCTCGTCGGGCGTGCGTGCGGCCTGAATCTGCTGCAACAGGGCCAGCGCGCCGGCGTGGCCGGGCGCCTGCGCCAGGATCACGCGTGCGGCCTGTTCCGCCTCGTCCGGGCGGCCTGACGCAAGCGCCTTGGTCGCGGCTTCCAGGCGCTGCTGGTTCTCGCGGGCTGCGGCAAGATTGTCCAGCAGGGTCTGGGCACGCGGGTTTTCGGGATGGATCGCCAGCACTTTCTTCAGTGTGGCCCCGGCCGCATCGAAGTGTCCCGCGTCGAGGTCCTGCTGCGCCTGGGTGAGCATCTGGCTGGCAATGCGCTCACGCTGGGTGTGGTAGTAGGCCTTGAGTTCAAGATTGCCGGGTTCCTTGTCCAGGCTTTCGCGCAGGCGGGCAATGCCGGCCTCGGGCTGGCCGGCCGCAATCAGCTTGCGGCCTTCGGTCAGGCCATTGCTGGCGCAGCCGGTCAGGCCCAGGGCGAGGATGGCTGCGGTCAGGCAAACATGAAGGGTGCGTTGCAACTCAATCTCCTGTGCGCAAACTGCGCGTCTGATTCAGCGGAAGGTAAGTGAAATTCAGCATGCCGCTGGTGACGGGTTCCAGACGCCACACGCCGTCGAGCACCTGGCCCGCGTGCACGCTGACCGGCAGCGTGCCGCGCACCAGGTAATACGTGGTCTGGCCGTCATCCTGCCAGCGGCCCATGTAGCTGAAGGGCAGGGCCGGCGCCTGCGGTGGAGGTGGCGGGACATAGGGAGGGGGGGGAGGCGGTGGAGGCGGGATGTACCAGGTCTGCTCCGGGAACAGGTTGGTGCGGCTGAGCGCCAGCCGCGGTTCGGCCTCCTTCGAGCCTGTCTGAACCGCGGTCACTGCCTGGGCGTGGACAGCGGGCACTGGTCGGGTCGCATGCGCCACGGGCTCGGCTACCGTGCCGCGATCCTCGGCGGCATCGCCCGCCGGTTCCTCGACCGCCAGCCAGACCGACCAGGCCGCCACCCCCGCCAGGGCAACGAACAAGATGGAACGCCGTTGCTTGTCGGTCACGGCGCCTCCACGAACAGGCTCATGCGCAGCTCGGCCTGCAGCTGGGTGGACTCGATGCGATCGCGTTTCAGCTTCAGTTCATCCAGCGTCAGGCTGGGCAGACGCTCCAGTGCGGCGGCCAGGAAGGCGTGCAGCGCGGGATAGGGCGCATCGAGCGGCAGCACGAACTGCCAGCGCTGGAGCGAGGTGCCTGTCAGGGGTGTCACGCTGTATTGCCCGCGCGGCAGCGTGAGCCCATGTGCGTGCGCCAGTTTTTCCAGTTCGCCGATGATCCGGGAGGCTTCACCCGTGGGCGGCAGCCCGGCCAGGGGACTGGGTGGGGGCGGCGCCGGGGGCGCCTCGCGCCGGGCCGCCGCCTGCTGCAGCGTGGCCAGCCTGGCCTGTTGCGCATGGATCGTCTGCTGTAGCGACGTGATCCGGATCCCCTGCATCAGCAGGGCGGCCGCGAGCAGGCCCAGACCGGCCAGGCCGACCACACCCAGGCGACGCGCCCCTTGCCGCAGCTGCCACAACACGGCGCTCATGCGCGCAGCTCCACCAGGATGCTGACGCGCAGCGGCTTCTGCGCGTCGTCGGCCCGCACCTCGTGCTGCAGGAGTTCGACGCGGCGGACGCCAGGCTGCTGTTGCAGGGCATCGATGTACGCGATCGCGTCCGCCAGTTGCCGCGCTTCGGCCACCAGCTTCAGCTGCGACTTGACCTGTACCGCATCGAGCGAGACCAGCGCGATCTTGCCGCTGTGCGCGGCCGCCAGGGCCTCGAACGCCGGCTGCCAGGCGTAGGCCAGTTGCCCCGCGACGCGCGCGCGGGCAAGCTGGGCCACGTCATCCTTGTGCGTGGCAGGCCTGGCGGCCGGATGCGCGGGTGCCTTTTCGAGTGCGGCGATCCGCATCGCCAGGCCGGCCTCGGTGGCGCGCGCCGCCTGCAGGCTCGTCCAGGACCAGGCCAGGATGATGACGCCGGCCAGTGCCAGCAGGATGGACGGCAGGCCGGGGCGCGATGGTTGTGCATGGAAATCGAAATCGAGCCGTGCCATCGTCATATCCCTGCCAGGGCCTGTGCGCCGCGGGCGGCGGGGTCGTGGGGCAGCACGTCCCAGCGTGCGGTGTCGGCAGCCGGCTGGGCGACCGGGCCGGTGCCCACGGCCTGGATCCAGACCTCGGCTGGAAGCGCGGGC
>JAJZRT010001055.1 GCA_021802595.1 Pseudomonadota bacterium | reverse complement strand
CTGAAAATCCCCGATGCTGTAAGACCAAGTGGGAAACCCATGAAAAGCATTTCCGAGTTGCTCAGGTTGATCTGGGTGTAGATGTAGATGCTAAGCCCCGACAGCACGGCGAAGATCAGCAGGTTGGAGCGACGGCCGAGGCGGTCAGTGAGAAAGGCTCCGACGAGATAGCCGACGAACGAGCCGGCGATGATGACCATCAGGTAGCCGCCAGTGCCGATCACGGAGAGGTGTCGCTCGGTCTTGAGCAGCGTCGGCAACCATGTGGTTATCGCGTAGTACCCCCCCTGCACGCCGGTGCACAGCAACGCGGTCAGCACAGTCGTCTTGAGCAGTTCCGGAGCGAAAATCGCCGAGAGTGAAACCTTCTTGCTTTGGCGTTGCGCGCGCTCACGGGTACGGAGGAACAGGTCCGGCTCGGGAACATTCTTGCGGATGAAGAAGACCATCCCGGCCGGGAGCACGCCGACCCAGAACAGTGCTCGCCAAGCCAGGTCTTTCGGCAGGACGGTGAATAGGACGGTGTAAAGGATCGCCGCCAGGCCCCAACCGACCGCCCATCCGCTCTGCACGGTTCCAACGGCGCGGCCGCGGTACTCGGTGCGGACCATTTCTCCCATCAGTACAGCACCGACTGCCCATTCGCCGCCAAAGCCCAGGCCCTGGATCGCACGTAGTATGAGAATCTGCTCGTAGTTTTGCGCGAAACCGATCAGTGCGGTACAGGTCGCAAACCACAGGATGGTCCCCTGCAGGACGCGAACCCGTCCATAGCGGTCGGCAAGAACGCCGCCGAGCCAGCCACCGATGGCGGAGGACAGCAGTGTCACCGTGGCGAGCATGCCAGCCTGCCCTTTGCTGATCTGAAAAACCGTCATCAGTGTGCTGATGACGAAGGTGAAAACCATGAAATCCAGCGCATCGAGCGCCCATCCTCCGAAGGCCGCAACGAACGTGCGTTTTTCGGTCGTCGACAGTTTCTGAAACCAGATCATGTTGTCTCCCCTCTTGTTGATTGAAATTCCCCGTCTTGAACGCGAATAGGGTCAGCGCGACGAACCGGTCGCGAACCCGTAAAGATGCGCCGGATTGCTCACCAGAATCCGTTGACGCAACGATGCATCCGGCGACCACTCCGCGAGCAGATTGAGTAATCCCCCTGTGTTCGGCATGCGCTGTGGCGGCAGCCCGACATGTGGCCAGTCGCTTCCCCAGACCACGCGGTCGGGCGCGGCGTCGATCAGCGCGCGCGCCATCGGCACGACATCCGCATAGCCTGGCGACGACTCGCTGAGGCGATAAGCGCCCGACAACTTGGCCCAGCAGCCATGGTCAGCGACGAGCCTAAGCATCGCGGCGAAGCCCGCCGAGTCGATCGCCGACGCCGCCGGCGTATGCCCCATGTGATCGAACACCGCAGGAACCGGAAGCCTCAGCATGCGCGGCATCAGCTCGGGAAGCGCCTGCACGTCCATCAGCAGTTGCATGTGCCAGCCAAATTCCTTGATACGGTGCGCGAGCTTTTCGAGCTCCGAGAAATCGATCCCGCCACCAAAAAGCACATTGATGCGCAGCCCCCGGACCCCGGCTTCGTGCATGTCACGCAGTTCGCGGTCGCCAATCTCGCTGTTGACCACGGCAACACCGCGCAGGCGCTCCGGGTTGCGGCGCAAAACATCGAGCATGTAACGGTTGTCGGTTCCGTAGACGCTGATCTGCACGAGTACCCCATGGTCCATGCCAAGCGCGTCAAGCATCGCCAGATATTTGTGCTCGGGAGCCGGAGGTGGCGTGTAGCTTCGGCCCTCAATCATCGGGTACTCGGGCCCCGCAGCGACGACGTGGGCGTGGGTGTCGATCGCCGCCGCTGGAATGGTGAACGTCGGCGTGTCGAACGTCTCGATTGGCGCCGCACACGGCAAACAGACGTAGGTTCCAGAAGCCGATGTCATCGCGATCACCTGTTGTTTCGTGGAGAGTCCGGCGCAGCAGACGGCACGGCGGCCGGCGCGTCAAAAGACCGTCTTGACTCAAGCAATTTCCCCGGGTTCATGATCCCCAAGGGGTCGAAAACCTGCTTGATCTGCCGCATCAGCTCGAGTTCGAGCGGGGACTTGTACTTTTCGAACGCGTCGCGCTTGAGCTGGCCGATGCCGTGCTCGGCGCTGATGCCGCCGCCGTGGCGATCGACCTCGTCGAGAAGTTCCGAGCTCAGCCGCGCTCCTTGTGCCGCGAAATAATCTTCAGGCGCACCGCGCGGTCGTGCGAGATTGACGTGCAAGTTGCCATCGCCGAAATGGCCGAACACGTACAGGCGCAACGCCGTGTCGACCGCGTGCACACGCGCCCCGGCACGCTCGATAAATTCCGGAATGTTCTCGATCGGCAACGAGACATCGTGTTTGAGATGCGGCCCGTCTGCGCGCAGCGCCTCTGAAATGTCTTCGCGCAGCCTCCACATCTGCCTGAGCTGCTCGAGTGACGCCGAGACCACGGCGTCCAGGCATATCCCGCCTTCAAAAGCAGCGCCGATGATGTTTTCGAACGGCAGCGCAAGT
>JAJZRT010000025.1 GCA_021802595.1 Pseudomonadota bacterium | reverse complement strand
GCGCGAGCCGCTGGGGCAGCTGGCCGGGCGGTGCACGCCGGCATGGGGGCAGTGCGACGCGCTGGACACGATTCTCATAGAACATTTCCCGAGTATTCCGCATTGCTCGTTCCTGTATTGCGTGGGTTGCGACGGCGTCCAGATCTGCAACAACGTCGGCCAGTCGGGGATCGTCCCGGGAAATCTCGGACGCGATCGTTCACAGCGTCCGTACATGAAGGAACCGGTCCCGGCCTGGGGATTCCTGTTGTCGGATGCGTACATCAGCCTGAAGGGGCACCGCCCTTCGCTGACGGCGCTGCAGGTGGTGAACCGGGATGCCGGGAAAGTTGGCTATCTCGGTGCCGATTTCGATTTGCGCAATCTGCCGGTGACGTCCGAACTCTACGATGAACCCGGCTACTGGCGCCAGGTGAAGGGCGATCCGGCGATCCGCAGCGGTGTGTTCCAGCAATGCCGGGTGGAGAGCCCGATGGATGGCAACCTGGATCGGGCGCTGTCGATCCTGGAGGAGCTGCTGACGCAGCGCGGCGTGTTCCAGTGCCAGATCCATTTTTCCAGCAGCCAGGTGACGATCTGGACGCTGGACGATCCCTTGCGCTACCGCATCCTCGATCATGAGGCCCTGAGCGATCCGGACATCTGTCTGGTTTATCCGCCGCGCGACTATCCCGCCGATGCCGCGATCCCGCAGGATCATATCAACAGGATACTCGACACCATGCAGGCCCTGCGCCTTTCCGACCCGACCTTCTACCTGCGCATGGCCTCGATCAATATTTTCAACGACATGGTGAGCGTGACCTTTTCGTGCGACGGCTCGCACTACATGCCGCACGTCGAGTTCCTGATGAAGGGCACGTCGTTCTGGTTCTGAGGTCGGATGACGAAAATCGCGCAGCAACGCTGCGGGCGCGATAATCCCGTATCGAACGGGCGCGGTGCCCGAGGTTCCAGGGATAGGGGGGGGCATCATGGACTACACGAAATTCCTTTGCCTGCTGGGGTGCCTGCTGGGGTTGGCGGGCCCGTTGCTGGCGCAGGACATGGAACCCTCGCTGTCCGGACGGCCGATGCTGAAGGTCGATGCGCACGCGCATTACAAGGCGGTGTACGACATCCACTCCGGCGATACGGCGGCAGGCATCAGCAAGGGGTTGTTCTATGCGCGCGGCCTGATCGAGGCCTTCGGCAAGCAGGGCGTGGCGCCGGCGCAGCTCGATATTCATCTGGTGATGCATGGCGAGGCCGCGAAGTACCTGTTGATCGACGACACGTACCGGGATGTCGTCGGCGACCCCTTCGCGGTCAATCTCAATGCCAAGATCACGCAGGACCTTCTGGCCCTGGGGGTACATGTCGAGATATGCCACAGCGTGATGAAGTCGATGGGCTGGACGGCCGATGACGTCCTCCCCGGCGTGACGATCGTGCACGACGGCTACACGCGTCTGATCAAGCTGCAGAACGATGGCTACGCTTATATCGGTGGGTTCTGACGTCGCCAGGCCCTGACTTTCCGTCATCGCCGGACGCGTGGCAGGCGCGCCAGCGAGACAGATGCGGGGCCGGGCGGGTAATATCGAACCATCATGCTCCGGCCTCGCCTCCGCTTCCCCTACGTCCAGAAACGCCATCGCGTCGGCCTGCTTTCGCTGCGTCTGTGGGGACGCCACGTGCTGTTCTGGGGCGGGGCGGTCGGCGTGGGGCTGGCGGCGACGGCCTTTGCCCTGAGCAGCGACTATGCCCATGAGCTGTTCAGGCGGGTGGTGGCGGTTTCCCCCTGGCTACCCCTGCTGGTCACGCCCTTGACCCTGGCGGGCGTGGCCGCGCTGACCCGGCGCTATTTCAGGGGAGCGGAAGGCAGCGGCATCCCGCAGACGATTGCCGCCCTCCGCATGCCGGAAGGCGGCAATCGCGATACGGTGCTGTCGCTGCGGCTCGCTGCGGCCAAGATGCTGCTGACCTGCGTCGGCCTCGCGGGTGGCGCCAGTGTGGGCCGCGAGGGACCTACCGTCCAGGTGGGCGCGGCGCTGCTGTATAACCTGCGCTGGCTGGTGCGTTTCCCACGCCACCTGATGGAACGCGGCCTGATCGTGGCCGGCGGCGGCGCCGGCGTGGCGGCAGCTTTCAACACGCCGCTTGCGGGGGTCGTATTCGCCATCGAGGAGATGGCCCGCTCGTTCGAGGAGCGTTCCAGCGGCACCCTGATCACGGCGGTCATCATTGCCGGCCTGGCCGCGGTCTATGTGCAGGGCAACTACACCTATTTCGGTGCGACCAGTGCCACGCTCGCGGGCGCCTCCGGCTGGTTCGGCGTATTGCTGTGCGGCCTGGCGGGCGGCCTGCTGGGCGGGGGATTCAGCCGCCTGCTGCTGGCCTTCTCGACGCACGGTTTGCCGGGACAGGCAGGGGTGTTCGTGCGCACCCATCCGGTGGGATTCGCCGCCGCGTGCGGCCTGCTGCTGGCGCTGATCGGCCTTGCGTCCGGCAGCGCCATCTACGGCAGCGGCTACGCGGAGGCCAGGCATCTGATCGAGGGTGCGGGCGGGGTGTCCGCAGGGTATGGCGTGTGGAAAATGCTGGCGACCCTGGTGTCGTTCATCAGCGGCATTCCCGGGGGACTGTTCGCCCCCAGCCTGTCGGCCGGTGCGGGAATCGGCCAGCTCGTGGCGGGGTGGCTCGACCCGGTGGATTCCGGGGCGCTGATCGTGATCGGCATGGCGGCCTATTTTGCCGGCGTGGTGCAGGCGCCCATCACGGCTTTCGTCATCGTGATGGAAATGACCGACAACCATGCCATGGTGGTCCCGCTGATGCTGGCCACGCTGCTGGCCACCGCCGTGTCCCGCGTCGTCTGCCCACGGCCGCTGTACAAGGCCCTTGCGACCAACTATCTGGCGCGTGCGCGGTCTACCGCGTAGGCTTCATTCATTGGGGACGCGACCGCCCCGATCCTCAACCCGTCTGGAGTGCTTGCATGAAAATCAAGACTGTCTTGCTGCTGGGTCTCGGGCTGGCCCTGTCGGGCTGCAGCAAGCTCACGCTGGAGAACTACAGCAGGATCACCGTGGGCATGCCGTACGATGAGGTCACCCGCCTGATCGGGCCGCCCGACCAGTGCGACGATGTGATGGGCGTGCGCAGCTGCCGGTGGGGCGATGAAACGCGCGCCATCCATGTGAATTTTGTCGCAGGCCAGGTGCTGCTGTTCTCGTCCAGCAACCTGAAATAACAGCCAGTTGGCGGAGAGCCGGCTTCAGGGATGGCGCGGGGAGCCGATACATACTCCATGGATGCATTGAACGTCGATGCGGGGAAACCGGGCGCCTACCCGCCGCGGGGCCGCGGCCTCGCGTGAGTGAATCCGTGCCGGACCATCGGGAGGATTGATGTCGCAGCAACCGGGAAGCCTGACTGAGTGGCTCGCTTTTCTGGGGCGGGCCGATATTCCCGTGCTGAAGCGCACGGCGCGCGAGCTTGCGCGTCTGCGCGATGACGAGGCGCTGCTCAACGCACGCAGCGTTGCCGACGTGGTGACCGACGATCCGCTGATGACGCTCAAGTTGCTGCGCTACATGCAGACGCACAAGCATCGCCACCAGACCCATGAACTGGTCGACGTGAAGCAGACCTTGCTCATGATGGGGGTGGACACGTTCTTCCGTGCGGTACCGGCGGCGCCGATCGCGGAAGAGATGCTGCATGATCACCGCGCTGCGCTGGTCTCTCTGCTGCACACCGTCCGGCGTGCGCAGCGTTCGGCGTACTACGCATTCGATTGGGCATTGCGCCTGCATGACCTGCATGCGGAAGAAGTGCAGGTATCGGCGCTGCTCACCCATGTTGCCGAAATGCTGATGTGGTGCTTCAACCCCGAGCAGATGCTCGCAATCCAGCGCTTGCAGGGGGCCGACCACACCCTGCGAAGTGCCGATGTCCAGAAACTCGTGCTGGGCTTCGCCGGGCTGGAGTTTCAGCGCGAGCTGACCCTCGCGTGGCGCCTGCCCGAGTTGCTGGGAAACCTGACGGACCCGGCACAGGCGCAGACGACCCGGGTACGCACCGTCATGCTGGCCGTCAATCTGGCGCGGCATTCCGCCCATGGCTGGCATGACGCGGCCCTGCCGGATGATTTTCACGAGATCGCCAAGCTGCTGCACATGGACCCGAACAAGGTGATGGCGCTGGTGAAGGCCGGTCCCGCCATCGCCTGAGGCCGCGGACGCTGGGACGTGCGGCCTAGGCCAGCTTGGGCATGACGGTCTGTTCCAGTCGGTTGGCGAGCTGGGAAATGGCCTGGCCGGCGGGGCAGCCAGGCGAGGTCTGCATCAGCAGCTGGCGCCGCATCACGGCCTGGCGGACTTCGGGGTCGACCGGGATGTCGCCCATGTGGACCAGACGAATGGGGTGGCCGGCCTCGGTTGCCACGAAGCGGTCGAGCACGTGCTGGAGCTGATGGGTGATCGGCAGGCCCGCACCCGCACGCGCAGTCTGGTTGACGATGATGCGTATGATCTGCCGCTGCTGCTGGCCCACCAGCACCTTGATGGTGGCGTAGGCGTCGGTAAGCGAGGTCGGTTCGGGCGTGGCGACCATCAGGACCTCCGAGGCGAGCGAGACGGCAAACAGCACGACGTCCGAGATTCCGGCGCCGGTATCCAGCAGCACGATGTCGTAATGCGGCACCAACCCGCTCATGATGCGCAGGAATTCGTTGCGTACCTCGGGGGTGAGCCGGGAGTACTCGACCATGCCGGAGCCCGCCAGCACCACGGAAAAGCCGCCCGGCGCCGGGAGGATGGCGTCCTCCAGACGGGCCTTGCCGGTGAACACGTCATGCAGCGTGATCTTGGGGTAGAGATTGAGCACGACATCGAGATTGGCGAGCCCGAGATCGGCATCGAGCACCAGCACCTTGTGTCCGCGCCTGGCCAGCGCCAAGGCGAGATTGGCCGAGACGAAGGTCTTGCCGACGCCACCCTTGCCGCTGGTGATGGCAATGACCTTGCCCAGCGGCTTCAAGGGAAGCCGGGCCGTGTCCTGCTTGTCGGGGATGGAGGTGAGCAGGTCGTTCATGCGTTTACTCGATGGGGAGAATTGCTCCCGGGGTCGGTGCTCTCAACGGACACATTGTCGGGCGCTGCAGTGGGGTCCATGACGAAATGACCGAACAGCAGCCCCTTTTCCTCGGCACTGACCGAAATTTCATGGGGCAGGTCGAGAAACACCTGGTTGCGTCCGTCGGATTTGGCGCGATAGAGCTGGAGGTCGGCGCGCTCGATCCACAGGTCCGTGGTGGAGCGCACCCATTCCGGGGCGTAGGCACCGCCGATGCTGATCGTGACCTGCAGGTTGACCAGCGGTGTCACGGCGATGGACAGCGATTCGATCGTGCGGCGCACGCGTTCGGCCACGGCCCGCCCGCAGGCGGGGCGGCAGTTGGGCAGAATCATCGCGAACTCTTCGCCGCCGTAGCGCACGACTGTGTCCATCGGCCGTACGCAGTGTGCCAGACAGGCGGCGACGGCTTGCAGCACCTGGTCGCCGGCCAGATGACCGTGGGTGTCGTTGATGTTCTTGAAGTGATCGATGTCGAGCAGTAGCAGCAGGATTGATTCACCCGACCGTGCCACCACTTCGATCGCGCGTTCGAGCGTCGCGATGAAATGCCTGCGGTTGCCGAGGCCGGTCAGGGGATCCTTGAGGGAAAGTTCGCACAGTCCGTTGATGACCCGCTGCAGGTAGGCGAGCGGCGGCTCGCCCGTCTCCTGGCTGCCATCCTGTCCGGCATGCTCCAGCAACGCGCGCGCGTCGTCCAGTTGCAAATCCTGCAGGTCGATCAGGGACAGGGAAGCCACAGAGCGGTTCGATAACCTGGCGTCGTTCAGCAATGGGTTGAGAAGGCGCGGGGAAACCCCACCCGCTTGTATGGCGAAGTATGTGGCTGTTTGACTGTTTGATCAAGCGCCTGGCCGCTTAGGGAAGCGCTGAACAAGTCCTTCGACAAGCTCAGGACGAACGGCAACTTGTTCAGCGCATCCCTAGGCACCGATCGGACCAGACGTTTCCCCCGGCCCGGGGGCTGAGGGGAAGCCGGACCGGGCGCGCGGCCGGGGTCATCACGCAGCGTACGGCTCGACGCCACCAGGATGGACCCGGACGTCAGGCGACGCTGCCGAAGCTGGGGTCGCTCGCGATGTAGGGTGCCTTGAGACCTGCGATGCGGCAACTTTGCGCGATGGGTCCGCCCGGAAACAGGGTGTACAGGTATTTCAGCCCGCCCTGCGGGTGGAAGCACTCGTCGAGGGCATCGTGCAGATCGCGCAGGTTGATGATGATCTCGTCCGCGTGCTGGGCGTAATAGCGCTGCAGGGCGCGCACGGCATTCCAGTGGTTCTCGGTGAGCGTCAGCCCTTCCGTGCGCGCGATGTTCATTGCGTCGTCCCGTGTCCAGTCCAGCGGGGCATCGGGGAAGTCGGGATCGACCACGGGTTCCTGGATGAGATGGTTGATATCGGTTGAAACGTGCAGCATGGCGGCCTCCTTCACAGTCTGCAGATACCCTTTAAACCTAGGTCAGGCCACCACCGGATACAAGATGCATTTGCGGGACGGGCAGGGCCGACTCGGGATGCCGGATGCGCAGCCAGACCATAAAAGCATGCCCCTCGGGGCGCGGTTCCGGACCAGGCTGCAGGACGTCAGCGTCCCGGTCCGTTCAGCGACGGCTGCCGCCCAGGGTGGCGGCGCTGCCCGAGCCCGATGGCAGGGTGGAGGTGGTGTCCAGATAGCGGTTCACCGTGTCGGCGCCGGCGCCCTGGTGAACGACATCCCTGAATTCGGTTCCGCTGAGATCGTCCTCGGTCCGGATGTTGTGGATGCCATTCGGCATGTTGGCCCAGCCTGCCCCCATGGGCTGTTGTGGTCGGCCAGCGCTGGCACCGGGGAAAGGGCAACCAGGGAACCAAGAACCAGAGCGCGCGCGGTTTGCTTCATGAGTAACGCCTATTCAGACTTAAGGAAACGCTGAACAAGTCCTTCGACAAGCTCAGGACGAACGGCAACTTGTTGATTCCGTTCGTGGTGAGCCTGTCGAACCATGAGCGGAATCAACTTGTTCAGCGCTTCCTTAAATGTCCGGCATGCGCTTGAATGCATACGGTGAGTGCATGGTGGGGAGGGAATGTGCTGGGCTGTGTCGCGGCCATTCCAGTCTGCGACAGCGGCGCCGGGCGGACTAAGCTGAAAGCGTTCCATCCCGATCAGGAGTCCCGCCATGGCAAAACGATCTTATCCGCTGTCCAGGGCCTACGGCCTGCTGGAGCCGGGACCGGTGGTGCTGGTGACGACCGCCCGCAAGGGGCGCGCCAACATCATGACGATGTCGTGGCACACCATGATGGAATTCGAACCGCCGCTGATCGGCTGCGTGATCAGCGGCCGCAACGCTTCGTTCGGCACGCTGCGGGCGACGAAGGAATGCGCGATCAACATTCCGACGCTGGACCTGGCGAAGCAGGTGGTGGGGATCGGCAACTGCTCGGGCCTCAAGGTCGACAAGTTCGAGAAGTTCGGCCTGACGCCGGTCGGGGCCGCGCAGGTGGGGGCGCCGCTGATCGCCGAGTGCTACGCCAGCCTGGAATGCCGGGTGGCCGATACGCGGCTGGTGAACCGCTACAACTTCTTCGTCCTCGAGGTGGTGCAGGCGTGGGTCGACACCGCGGTCAGGCAGCCGCAGACGCTGCACCACCGGGGCAACGGCGTGTTCGCGGTGGCGGGCGAGACGGTCAGGCTGCGCTCGGCGATGAAATAGCCGGGGTGGGGCGATTTTGCAGTTGGGATTCTGCAGCGAGTTCATAGGCTGAGATCACCTTCGGCCTGTTCAAGCGCGGGGAGGCTGTCATGAGCATTGCAAAAACCATCGAGGTCACGGCGACATCCGGGAAAAGCTTCGAGGACGCCATCAAACAGGGTCGCGCGCGGTTCGTGCAACGACGCCCCGTTGAGCCCGGTCTACGTCAGTGTGGGGCTGTTTTGCATGGGTATGGCGCGGCCATTACAATCGACCGGTTGCCGCCACGGCGGTCTTGCTTGGAATGTACGACGTGCCTTTCAAACATATCGCTGTTGGCGCCCTCGTCGCGGCACTCGCGATCGGCAGTTTCGTTCTGACCCAGCGCAAGCTCCCTGCGCCTTCCGTCGGCCCCGCTGCGGCGGAGCCTTCATCCAAGCGCCCGGATGTTTCGGCCTTGCGTGCCAGCCTCGACGATGCCCTCGCTGCCTACCGCAAGATCATCGTGCTGTTGGCTGATGAAAGTGCCCTTTCCAGGGGCGAGCGGGAGGCCGTTAATCAAGTCGGCCAGGCCCTGTTTCACGACAACCTGGCGCGACTGGATAAGCTGGAGGAGACCCTGGACGCGCTGGCCGGCTCGCCCGACCCGATGCGTTTCGAGGCCATGGGCAAGCTGCTCGACTACATCGAGTCCGATCCGGGACTCTACGACGCCGACCGGCTCGCTTTCCGCGAACTGCTGCAGGCGCTCCAGGCGAGCGTCGCGCGGGATGCCACGCTGCCCGCCATCAAGATGCACAAGCGCATCTCGGAAGACCTGGATGCCCTGGCGGAAATCGAGCACAACTACGACAAGGAAATCCGCCAGATTTTCGGCCGCTTCGATCAGCGCGCCATCGAGCTCAAGCGCGAGCGCTGGGACGACTACGTGGCCCATCTGAAGAAGCTGTATTCCCGCGAGCAGATCCTCAAGGACTACGGCATGGTCCTGCCCTATCCCGCTCCCCGCGAAGCGCCGGCCAGCGACGCGGCCAGGGAAGAGCCGGGCGAGATCTTCGGGCTCGGCCTGCCCAGGAAAACCGTAGTCCTCACGTTCGACGACGGCCCCCACCGCCTCTACTCTGACGAGATCGCGGCCATCCTCAAGCAGTACGGCGCACCCGCCGTATTTTTCAACGTCGGACGCAACCTGGGGAGCCTGGGCCCCGACGGCAAGCCCAAGCTCGGGCCCGGCGCCGGGGTGAGTCGCAGACTGATGGCCGAGGGGTATGTGCTGGGCAACCACAGTTTCACCCACGCCAAGCTTTCCAGGGAAAGCGGCGACGCCCTCAAGGCCGAGATATTCAATACCGACACGCTGCTCAGGGCGGTGAACCCGGACCGTTCCTCCCTGTTCCGGTTTCCCTACGGGGCGCACAACGGCGAAGGTCTGCACATGCTGGAGGCGGCGCACCTGAAATCGGTGATGTGGAACATCGACTCGCTCGACTGGGCCGATCCGGTGCCGGCGTCCATCGCCGAGCGGGTACTGAAGGAAGTGGACCGCGCCGGGCGGGGGATTATCCTGTTCCACGACATCCATGACCGCGCGGTCAAGGCCCTGCCCACGATTCTCGACCGTCTCACGGCGGAGGGTTATCGCTTCGCAGGCTGGGACGGCAACGCCTTCACCGTCGCCAGGGAGCCCGCGGCGCCGGTCGAGAAGGCCGCCGCCCGCTCCGGCTACGGCGAATCCTGGGCCGTCGTGGTGGGTATCGACGACTATGCCAAATGGCCCAAGCTCCGGTACGCGGCACGGGATGCTCAAGCGATCGGCCAGGACCTGGTGGAACGGTTCGGCTTCAAATCCGAGCGCGTGTTTACGCTGAAGAACGGCGAGGCCACCCGTAGCGCCATTCTCGACTTGTTTCACGACAAACTTGCCGGCGGGGTGGGCAAGAATGACCGCATCTTCGTCTTCTTTGCCGGCCACGGCGCCACCCGTCACCTGAGTTCCGGCCGCGACCTCGGCTACATCGTCCCGGCCGATTCCGATCCCGCCCAGTTCGCCACCGATGCCATCCCGATGACTGAAATCCAGAACATCGCCGAAAGCTTCGATGCCAAGCATGTGCTGTTCGTGATGGATGCCTGTTACAGCGGCCTCGGCCTCACCCGGGGCGGGGGTTCGGGCGCCTTCCTGCGCGACAATGCCAGGCGCATCGGGCGACAGATGCTCACCGCCGGCGGTACCGACCAGATGGTGGCGGACGGCGGCCCCAACGGCCACTCCGTCTTTACCTGGACCCTTTTGCAGGCCCTGGCAGGCAAGGCAGACCTCAACGGCGATGGCCTCATCACCGCCACCGAACTGGCCGCCTACGTGGCTCCTGCGGTCTCCGCGGTGTCCCGGCAGACTCCGGCCTTCGGCAGCCTGCCGGGGTCCGAAGGGGGCGATTTCGTGTTTGAGCTGCCGGCAGAGAACGAATTCCTGGGCACCCAGACGGCTCAGCTCTCGAACGAGGCCATCGCCCTCAACAGCAGGCAGGACGCGGCACGGACGCCCGTCGAGACCGCCGGCAAGGCGGCCCCGGCGGTTATCGTGAAAGATCTCCAGGGTGGCGAACAGAAGATCGTGCCGCCGGCCGCGGCGCCCATTTCGCGGAGCCAACTCGCCCAGCGTGCCAACGATCGCGGCTTGCAGTTCTACAAGGAAAAGCAGTACGCCGCCGCCGAAGCCCAGTTCACCGAGGCGCTCAAGCTGCGGCCGGACTTCGCCCTGGCCGCCAACAACCTGGGCTTCGTCTACTACAAGCAGGAGAAATACCCGGAAGCCGCCCGGTGGTTTGAAAACGCCATCAAACTGGACCCCTCGCGCGCCATCGCCTACCTCAATCTCGGAGACGCGAGCGCGAGGGATGGAGCGGCCGGGAAAGCGAAAAAAGCCTACCGGATCTACCTGGAGCTGGCGCCCAACGGGAGCGGGGCCGCGCATGTGAAGCAGGAACTGGAGAAGTTGTGAGGGGTGTGCCGCGATCGTCGGGCGAGGCAATCGCGTCGCGGTCGTGTTGGTAGGGACATCTCAGGGCGGTTAATTCCGGATCGGCCGCAGCCAGGCGGTGGTCGTAATGTGCCGATGAAATCCGGGGAGGGAGCTTGTATTGCAGGCCCCATTGCCGCTTTCGGCCGCAATGCCTTGGCCGCATAATGCGCGCTGCGTTCCGGCCGCAGCTGCGGCAATCCGAGTTCATGTCCAATCTTCCTTACTGGCGCCTGTCCGGTTTCTACTTCTTCTATTTCGCCTTTGTCGGTGCGATGTCGCCGTTCTGGGGGCTCTATCTGCAGTCGCTGGCATTCGGTCCGTTCGAGATCGGCGTGCTGATGTCGCTGTTGCAGGTGATGCGGATCTTCGCGCCCAACATCTGGGGCCATATCGCCGACCGCACCGGGCGCCGCACCCCGATTGTGCAGCTTGCGGCGCTGGGCAGCGTGCTGGCATTCGCCGGCGTGTTCTTCGGCAGCGGCTTCTGGTGGTTGTTCGCGGTGATGGCGGCGCTGAGTTTTTTCTGGAGCGCGTCGCTGCCGCTGGTCGAAGCGATGACGCTGTCGCACCTCGGCGAGCGCACCGACGCCTACGGCCGCATCCGCCTGTGGGGGTCGATCGGCTTCATCCTGATGGTGGTGGGGCTGGGCTATGCCTTCGACCATGTGGCGATCGCCTGGCTGCCGTGGGCGGTGCTGGCGGTGATGCTGGGCATCGTGGCGTTCGCGCGGGTGATTCCCGAGGCCGAGATCCTGCCGCATACGACCGACCATCATTCGGTGTGGGACATCGTGAAGCGGCCGGAGGTGGCGTCGCTGCTGGCCGCCTGCCTGCTGATGGCGGTGACGCATGGCCCCTACTACACGTTCTACTCGATCTATCTGGTCGATCACGGCTACGACAAGTCCACCGTCGGCTGGCTGTGGGCGCTGGGCGTGCTGTGCGAAATCGGGATTTTCCTGGTCATTCCGCGCATCTTCGCGCGGGTGACGCCGCGAGAACTGATCCTGGCGAGCTTCGCGCTGGCGGTGCTGCGCTTCCTGCTGATCGCCTGGGGCGTGGAGTCGGCCTGGCTGGTGTGGGGCGCGCAGACGCTACACGCCTTTACTTTCGGCACCTACCACGCGGCGGCGGTGGCGCTGATCCACCAGCATTTTCGCGGCCGCCATCAGGCGCGCGGGCAGGCGTTGTACACCAGCCTGTCCTACGGCATCGGCGGCACCATCGGCGGGTTGGCCAGCGGGCTGACCTGGGGATCGCTGGGCTCGGCATGGACCTTCACCCTCGCTGCCGCAAGCGCGGCCATGGCATGGGGGGTGTATGCAGTGTGGGGAGGAACAAAATCCGTGCCAGCGGCCCCCAAGCTATGAAATAATCAGTGTTTTACGCGCCGTATCGCCCTGTCAGCATGTCCGGTCAAACCTTGTTCCAGAAATTGTGGGATGCCCACGTCGTCCATGTCGAAGCCGACGGCACCACCCTGCTGTATATCGACCGCCATCTGGTGCACGAAGTCACCAGCCCGCAGGCCTTCGAGGGGCTGAAGCTGGCCCACCGCAAGCCGCGCCGCGCCGAGGCCGCGATCGCGGTGCCCGACCACAACGTGCCGACGACCGACCGTTCGCAGGGCATCGCCGACCCGGTGTCGCGCCTGCAGGTGGAGACGCTCGATGCCAACTGTGCCGAGTTCGGCATTACCGAGTTCAGGATGGACGACATCCGCCAGGGCATCGTCCACGTGATCGGCCCGGAGGAAGGCCTGACCCTGCCCGGCATGACCGTGGTGTGCGGCGACTCGCACACCTCGACCCACGGCGCGTTCGGCGCGCTGGCCTTCGGCATCGGCACCTCCGAGGTCGAGCACGTGCTGGCCACGCAATGCCTATGGCAGAAGCCGTCGAAGACCATGCTGGTGAAAGTCGACGGCACGCTCGGCAAGGGCGTGACCGCGAAGGATATCGCGCTCGCCGTCATCGGCGAGATCGGCACTGCCGGCGGCACCGGCTACGCGATCGAATTTGGTGGTTCGGCGATCCGTGCGCTGTCGATGGAAGGCCGCATGACGCTGTGCAACATGGCAATCGAGGCGGGTGCGCGTGCCGGCATGGTGGCGGTCGACCAGACCACGATCGACTATGTCAAGGGACGCCCCTACGCGCCCAAGGACGACACGTGGGACAAGGCGGTGGCATGGTGGAACACGCTGCATTCGGACGCCGACGCGAAATTCGACCGCGTCGTCGAACTGGATGCCGACGCGATCGAGCCGGAGGTGACCTGGGGCACGTCGCCCGAGATGGTCACGACCATTGGCGGTCGCGTGCCCGATCCGGCCGGTGCGTCGAGCGAGGTCAAGCGGCACGACTGGACGCGTGCGCTCGAATACATGGGCCTGACGGCCGGCACCCCGATCGCCGAGATCGCGGTCGACAAGGTCTTCATCGGCTCGTGCACCAATTCGCGGATCGAGGATCTGCGCGAGGCCGCCGCGGTGGCGAAGGGCCGCAAGGTTGCCGCCAACGTCAAGCTGGCGCTGGTGGTGCCCGGCTCGGGACTGGTGAAGCGGCAGGCCGAGGTCGAGGGACTGGACCGGATCTTCGTCGAGGCGGGTTTCGAATGGCGCGAGCCGGGTTGCTCGATGTGCCTCGCGATGAACGCCGACCGGCTGGAGCCCGGCGAGCGCTGCGCCTCGACGTCCAACCGCAATTTCGAAGGGCGGCAGGGGCAGGGCGGCCGGACCCATCTGGTCAGTCCGGCGATGGCCGCTGCGGCGGCTGTCGCGGGGCATTTTGTCGACGTTCGCACGCTGTGAGGAGACGGACCATGAAGAAGACGCTCATGCTGGTTCTGCTGGGATGGCTGGGTATGCAGTCCGCGCACGCCGAAGAGGGCGTCGGGCAGAAGGTCGGCAACGGCATCAAGAAAGGCGGCGAGGCCGCCGCGCACGGCATCGAAAAGGGCGCCGACGCGACCGGCCGCGGCGTCAAGAAAGCGGTCGAGGCCACCGAGCACGGCGTGAAGCGCGCCGCCGAAGCGACCGAGCATGGCGTGAAGAAGGGCGCCGAGGCGACCGGCAAGGGCCTGCGCAAGGCGGGCGAATGGATCGAAGAGAAAGTCGACTCGGGCGACAAGAAGTAGGGAAAGGCAAGCAATGCAGAAATTCACCGTGCTGGACGGACTGGTCGTGCCGCTGGACCGCGCCAACGTCGACACCGACGCGATCATTCCCAAGCAGTTCCTGAAGTCGATCAAGCGATCCGGCTTCGGCCCCAACCTGTTCGACGAATGGCGCTATCTCGACCACGGCGAGCCCGGCAAGTCG
>JAJZRT010001054.1 GCA_021802595.1 Pseudomonadota bacterium | reverse complement strand
GCCGACCTGTCGGGCTACCAGGTCTATGCCAGTGGCGCGCCGATCATGGTCGACAGCGCGCGAGACTGTTTCGTGCAAACGCGCAACCTGCCCGAAGACGAATTCTTCGCCGATTCCTTCGTCTACGCGGCAGACGCCGAGACCGCGCCCGTCGCCTGACCCCAAGCGGGCGGGCTTACAGTTCGCCCTTGGCCCCCGCCTGCATAATCTCGAGCAGCGAATTGCGCACCGCGTTGATGCGGTCTTTCAGCGCCTGCGGCACGCGCATTTCCTGCGCGATCGCATCGACGTTCACGTCCATCATCACCAGCCAGCCCTGGCCGCTGGCGTCCTCGATCAGGGCGATGCGGCACGGCATGAACACGGCGAAATCCAGATTCACGTCGATCAGTTCCTTGGCCGTGACGGCGTCGCAAAACTGGAAAATGGTGATGGTGCGCTGCGGCTGACCGGTAACGGCTTCCACCTGTTTCGACAGCGGCAACTCGGCCACCAGTTGCAGATTCAAGGCATTGGCACGCAGGCGCATTGAGTCGGCCGCCTCCGCCATGCTGACCCCGCGATCGATGGCCACCTTGTAAACGTCGGCCTGCGTCGACTGGGTGGCCTTGGGTTCCGCCGCCCAGCTGGCGGGTGCGGACAGCAGCAAGGTGCTCAACACGACGCCGAATACGGCAAGAAAACGAGTGCGCATGGCAGTTCTCCTTCCAAATATTAGAAAACGCTAATAATACATCCCCGTGCCATGTCGGGCACCTGCACAAACGTCCTAGTCAGCAGCGGGATGCAATAACCCTAACCCTACTGCGCCCGGCACAGCGCCAGCGCCTTTTGATAATGCCTGCAGGCTTCGCCGGGCTGGTCGCTCTGCGTCTTGAGTTCGGCCATGCGGATGTGGCCCTCCGCGCTCGGCGCAATGGCGAGGCTGGCTTCGAGATAGCTCTGCGCCTTGCCCCACAGTTGCTGCACGCTGCACAGCTGCGCCAGTGTCAGCAGCAACTGCGCGTCGCGCGGGTGTGCGTGCAGCCACTTCTCGGCCTGCTCGATCTGCCGCGTCAGACTGCTGCCGCGCGCCTCGCCATACAAGGCCACCAGGTCTTCGTGCCACTCGCGGGCAAGCGCGGCCTCCAGCACGTCGAGCGCGGTGTCGTGGCCGCCGCGCTGCATAAAGGCGCGCGCGGCAGCGCGCGCCACCCAGGGGTCGACCTTGAAATCGGCCGGGATCTTCTTCCAATACTCCAGCAGGCCGCGGTCGTCCTCGGCGCGACGCTTGAGGTTTTCAGCATAGGCCATGCGTCGGTCCTGCATGGCAATGCCGGGTTCCAGCGCGTCGCCGCGCACCAGCACGTCGAGCAGACGGTCGACCTCGTCCCACTGTCCCGTCATCTGGCACGCCTTGAGTTCGAGCCGCAGCAGGGTCGTGTGCTGCGGCGCAATCTGCTTGGCCCGATTGATTGCCACCCGCGCGGTCGCCGCATCCTTGGCGTCGAGGCAGGCCTCGGCCTCGAACAGCCGCGCGGCCAGCTCGGCGCCGTGTTCGGTGGCCGCCTGAAGGTGACGCTCGCGCTGCGCCACGGCACGCAACGCCTGCGCCGCACGCGCCGCCAGCACGCGTGCCAGACCCAGACGAACTTCATCGCCCTGCCACTGCCCCAGCGATTGCTCGGCGTCCTGGTGACGGTATTCGGTATACGCCTTGAGGCCGCCGACAAAGTTTTCGTCCCGCTTTTTGGCGGCACGGCGCGCGCGCTGCTCGCGCACGATGCTGGGCAGATTGAGGGTCAGCAAGGCCAGCCGCAGCAGCATGACCCCGCCCACCACCAGACCGGCCACCACCAGCACAAAGCTGATGAAGGAAATCTCCATCCGCCACGGCGGATACACCAGCACCACATAGCCGGGATCGTAGCGCCCAGCCATCGCCAGCGCGACGGCCAGCACCACAACGATGATCAGCGAGATCAGCCAGCGCATCAGTGCTCTCCCTTGTACGCTTCGAGCGCGGCGAGGCTGGCATCGATCCCGGGCAATTTCTGGGCGATCTGCAGGCCGGCTAGGCGCTCGATCTCCTTCAGCGCAGCGGCGACGCCGGCGTCGCGCGTATTGAAGTAGCGCTTCAGCAACGTCGACACCGCGCGCAAATCGGCCGCGAACGCCGTCTGGTCCTGCGACAGCAGCGCCAGCCGCGCCGACAGCAGGCGCAGGCGCAGATTCTCGCGCAGAAAATAGGCCTGCTCGGGCGGCAACAACACGGCCTCGTTGCCATCGATGCGGCGGATCTGTGCCAAGCGCTTCAGTTCGGCCCACAGCTCCTGGCCGATATCGGTGGCCCGGCCGCCCGTGCGCGGCGCCTGCGCGGCTTCGGACACCTGCGCGCTGGCCAGCGGCCAGCTGCCATGGCGCGCCACCAGCGCTTCGATGCGCGCGCTCGCCCCGACTTCGTCGATTGAGGGAGCGGCGCGCAGGTTGGCCAGGTCGGCCGCAATCGCGCGGCGCAGCGCGGTGAACTGAGGCTTGTTCAGTCGCTGCAGACGGGTGTCGGCGCCTTCCAGCGCGATGAT
>JAJZRT010001053.1 GCA_021802595.1 Pseudomonadota bacterium | reverse complement strand
CAGCGCGTGGCCGTCCCATTGGGCGCGCACGCCGTCTAGTTTCTCGCTGACCCAGTATTGGGTGACGTCGACGTCGGCGGCGTAGACCTCGGCCAGCAGCATGGCGGGCGCGGCGTCAGGCCAGGCCGGCGGCGTGGCCAGCGCCGAGAACGCCAGCCACAGCGCGGCCAGTGCGCGCTTAACGGCTAGCCAAGAGTCCGTTCGTGTTGAGCCTGTCGAAACACGGGCGGGCGCCTGGCCTTCGACAGGCTCAGGCAGAACGGTGGTCGGATTTGATGGGTGCCGGATCAATCGTCCAGCCATTTCTGCATGAACTGCGCCAGCCCCATCGCCGGGTCGAGCTGGTAGTCGGCGAAGCCGAGCTTTTCGTAGAGTGCCCGCGCGGCGTGGTTGCCGGACAGCACCTCCAGTGTCAGCTTGCAGGCGCCGCGTTCGCGCGCGATGGTTTCGACCTCGGCGAACAACTGCGCCGCAATACCGCGGCCGCGATGGCTGGGCAGCACGACGACATCGTGCACGTTGACCAGCGGTTTGCAGGCGAAGGTGGAAAATCCCTCGATGGCGTTGAGAAGGCCGACCGGGGTGTCGCCGTCGAACGCCAGCACGCTGAAGACGAACGGCCGTGCGGCGAGCTGGGCAACCAGGTTGTCACGGACGAAGTCGGATAGCGGCACGCCGCCGCCGGCAGGGTCGCGTGCGTAGTGGTCGAGCAGGACGACCAGCGCGGCTGCGTGCGCCGGGTCGTCGTAGCGGGCGCGGACGATCTCAAGCTGGCCTTCGACGGGCTCAGGCCGAACGGCATCCGGCTTCATGCGTTCGGACTCACTGCGTCGAAATGCGCATCGACAGGTCCACTGCGCGGATATGCTTGGTGAGGCTGCCGACGGAAATGCGGTCGACCCCCGTTTCGGCCACGGCGCGGACGGTGTCCAGCGTGATGTTGCCGGAGGCTTCGAGCAGGGCGCGGCCATGGGTGAGCTGCACCGCGTGGCGCATGTCGGCGAGGCTGAAGTTGTCGAGCAGGATCAGCGGCGCGCCGGCGGCGAGGGCCTGATCGAGTTCGTCCAGGTTTTCCACCTCGATCTGCACGCTGGCCTTGCCCTCGGCGAGCGCGAAGGCGGCCTCGAGCACGGGCGCGATGCCGCCTGCCGCCAGGATGTGGTTTTCCTTGATCAGGATGCCGTCATACAGCCCCGCACGCTGGTTCTGGCCGCCGCCGACCCGCACCGCGTATTTCTCGGCGACGCGCAGGCCGGGCAGGGTCTTGCGGGTGTCGAGGATGGTGGCATGGGTGCCGCGCACAGCCTCGACATAAGGGAGCGTCGCGGTGGCCACCGCCGACAGGGTCTGCAGGAAATTCAGCGCGGGCCGCTCGGCGGTGAGCAGGGCGCGCGCGTTGCCGCCGAGTTCGGCCAGCACGCTGCCAGCCTCGGCCAGGTCGCCCTCGTTGACGCGCCAGTCGATGACGCAGCCGAGATCGAGCGCCCGGAAACAGGCGTCGAACCATGGCCGCCCGGCGATCACGGCCGTTTCGCGGGTGATGACTCGGGCACGGGCGGTCTGCGTTGCCGGGATGAGCAGGGCGGTCAGGTCGCCGCTGCCGACATCCTCGGCCAGCGCGCGGTTGACGTCGTTTTCGACGGCGGATGCAAGCAAATCGGACATGGCTGGTCTTTAATTAGGGCATGGCGGGTTGAAATGGGCGTAAACGCCACTATCTGGATGCCATTGAATATAACCCAGCACGAGGCTACTTATGCGTTTCGACAAGCTCACCACCCAGTTCCAACAGGCGTTCTCCGACGCGCAAAGTCTGGCCGTCGGCGGCGACCATGCCTACATCGAGCCGCAGCACCTGCTGCTGGCGCTGCTGAACCAGGAAGGCGGCGGCGCATCCTCGATCCTGTCGCGCGCCGGCGTGCAGGTGCCTGCGCTGAAGGCCTCGCTGGCCCAGGCGCTGGATCGGCTGCCCAAGGTCGAGGGCCAGGGCGGCGAGGTGAGCATCTCGCGCGAACTCAACAACCTGCTTAACCTCACCGACAAGGAGGCGATGAAGCGCAACGATGCCTTCATCGCCTCCGAGCTGTTCCTGCTGGCGGCGCTGGACGACAAGGGCGAGACCGGCCGTCTGCTGAAACAGCACGGTGCCCAGAAGGCCGCGCTGGAACAGGCCATCCAGGCTGTGCGCGGCGGCGAGAATGTGCAATCGCAGGAAGCCGAAGGCCAGCGCGAGGCGCTCGCCAAATACACGCTCGACCTCACTCAACGCGCGCGCGATGGCAAGCTCGACCCGGTGATCGGGCGCGACGACGAGATCCGCCGCTCCATCCAGATCCTGCAGCGCCGCACCAAGAACAACCCGGTGCTGATCGGCGAGCCAGGCGTCGGAAAAACGGCCATTGTGGAAGGCCTGGCGCAGCGCATCGTCAACGATGAAGTGCCCGAAACGCTGAAGGGCAAGAAGGTGCTGGTGCTCGACCTGGCCGCGCTGCTGGCCGGCGCCAAGTACCGCGGCGAATTCGAGGAGCGCCTGAAGGCGGTGCTGAAGGAACTGGCGATGG
>JAJZRT010001052.1 GCA_021802595.1 Pseudomonadota bacterium | reverse complement strand
CGTCTACGTGCCTGCAGCCAGTCCATGCTCGCGTGGATGCGCAGACCGGCGAGCTCGGTGGCGCCTTCGAGCGTGATGCCTTCAAGCGTCACACGGTTGACGTTGGCCATCGTTGAAACGGCAGGAAAGGTTGCAGGAACGTAGACGATCAGGTCGCTGACCCGGTTGCGATAGGCCGTGACGCTCGCCTGGTTCAGCCCCTGCTGGTAACGCAGGCTCATTTCGAGATTGCGGCCCTGCTCCGGCTTCAGGTTCGGATTGCTCTGATACACGTAGTACGGGGGGCTATAGGTGCCCGGATAATACATGTCGTTGAAAGTCGGCGCCTTGAACGACGTTCCGTAGCTGGCGCTCGCCCGCCAGGCCGCACTTAATGCATACGCATAGCCGGCCATGCCGCTCGTGTGTCCGCCAAAATCGCTGTAGTCGTCGCGACGCAGCGAGCCTTGCAGCGTGTGTGCGCCCCACTGCCCGAGGTAGCCCACCTGTCCGGCATTGATGGTGCGGCTGGTGGTCGTGAATGCCGTGTCCGAACTGACGCGCTGGTCATTGTGTTCCAGACTGGCGGTGAGGTTGCCGACGCCCAGCGCAAAATCGTTCTGCCACAGGTATTGCGCCTGGTCAGTGTCGAAGCGCGAGGGCGGGATGCCCGCGCTGAAGTTTTTCGTATGGTTCTGCCCCAGGCCCGCACGCAGCTGGCTGGTCCAGTGGTCGGATACGCGTGACTTCCAATACACCGCCAAGTCGTTTACCTGGTTATGGGCGACATCCTTTGCCGTACCGTTGTCGAAATCCACATAGTCGCGATTGCCCATGGCCGAGATGCCGATGTGGTTGCGGCCATCGATTGCATGATCGACGTTGAGATGGGCGCTGCGGTTGATGTCGCCGTCCTTGTCGGCGTTGTAGCCGTAGATACCGGGGCGGGCCGCGGAGAAGCCGCCCCTCGTGCGGCTGTAACCCGCTCCCAGACTGAACCGCGTATCGCCCGCCTCGCCGCCGTAACTGGCCTGTCCCTGCACCAACCCATCGCTGCCGGCGCCCACCGTGACCGAGGGCCTGGGTGCACCGTGGCCCCGCCTGGTGAAGACCTGGATCACGCCTGCCACGGCGTCGGCGCCATAGAGGCTCGATGCGGGACCACGCAGGATCTCGATACGCTCGACCTGGTCCAGCGATATGTTCTCCAGCGGGGTCGTTCCCAAGGTAGCAGAGCCCACGCGCAGGCCGTCGACCAGCACCAACGTATGGCCGCTGTTGCCGCCGCGAATGAATATCGAAGCCTGGCTGCCCGGTCCGCCGGACTGTTTGATCTCGACGCCGGGCTGCGCCTGCAACAGTTCCACCAGTGTGGTCTGGCCGGCCGCGGCAATGTCCTTGGCCGTAATGACGCTGATGTCACTGATGACGGCGCTGGCTTTCTCGGGCGTACGCGTCGGCGTCACGACAATGGTGTCGCCGACATATTCCGGCAGGGATTCCGCATGCAAAGGCGAAGCGAAGACAAGGCCCAACGCAAGGGCGAGAGAGGTTTGACGCATGATGAAATTCCGGTTGGTGCGCCTGGTTCCCCGCAGACGCGTTGTACGATCCGCTGCGCGATCGATGTCGCGTCAGGGCCCAGGCCGGTATCCGGGCTCGCGCCTGAAGTTCATCGCCTTCCCGAGTGAGCCCAGTGGCGTGTGTGATGAACCGTTTAGCGCTTACCGTTGCGGGGGCAGCACAGGCATGACGGCTTGCGGCCATGCACCTGTTTCCCGTTTATCCTCGGCGGCGGAAAGCCGCGTCGGCACCTGAAGGCACGCATTATAATGCTAGGGCCTGTTAACGCTAATTTCGCGCCTGCGGCGAGGCCGATTCGGGATGCAGCCCGCGAAGCAGGGCACGCCGCTGTGCCGTTCACAGCAAGCGACCTGCGACAAAGGGATGCGCCCGAATCGGCCCGCCCCTCCGGGTTGCCACGAGGAAGCGCGTCTGCGGCGTTGCATCGCTTGGCAAGGGACGGCCCTTGCCAACGCGACGCGCCTTGCATCCATCGCTTTCTCGTGGCAACGCAGGCGCGAAATTAGCGTTAACAGGCCCTAGATTGACCGTCCGCACGCCGCCCCCTATAGTCCCGCCATGCACGCCGAACTCGATACCCTCGAAGCCAAGATCCGCCAGGTGGCCGAGCTGTGCCACACGCTGCGGCAGGAAAACATCGCGCTGCGCCAGCAGGTGCTCGCTGCACAACAGGACAACAGGCAGCTGAATACCAGACTGGACACCGCCCGGACCCGACTGCATGCGCTGCTCGACACCTTGCCGGAGGACGTGTGATGGCCGGCCCCCGCTCGATCGAAATCCACATCCTGGGCCGCGCCTACAAGGTGGCGTGCTCGCGCGAAGAGGAATCGGGGCTGATCGCGGCGGCCGACTACCTCGACCGGAAGATGCGCGAGATCCGCGACAGCAGCAAGGTGATCGGCGCCGAGCGCATCGCCATCATGGCCGGGCTCAACCTCGCGCACGATCTGCTGACCCAGGGCGGGGGCAGCTTCATGGAGGAGGCGCGCACGCGCC
>JAJZRT010001051.1 GCA_021802595.1 Pseudomonadota bacterium | reverse complement strand
CTCAAGCAACTTCCTTTATTGATCAAGGGGCCGACCGGTTGCGGCAAGACGCGCTTCGTGTCGTTTATGGCAAAAAAGATCGGCTTGCCGCTCTATACTGTTTCATGCCACGACGACCTGACTGCCTCCGATCTGGTTGGTCGGCATCTGATCGGTGACGGCGTAACCTACTGGAACGACGGTCCGCTCACCAGGGCGGTGCGTGAAGGGGGCATCTGCTACCTGGACGAGGTGGTGGAGGCGCGCAAGGACACCACCGTGGTATTGCACCCGCTCTCCGACGACCGCCGCATCCTGCCGATCGAGCGCACGGGAGAGATTCTCTCGGCACCGCCGGAGTTCATGCTGGTCGTATCCTATAACCCCGGTTACCAGAACTTCCTCAAGGGCATGAAACCGAGTACGCGGCAGCGCTTCGTCAGCCTGCGTTTCGATTTTCCCGAGCCTGAACTGGAACAGCAGATCGTCATCGGCGAGACAGGCGTGGATGCCATGCTGGCGAAAAGACTGGTCAACCTTGCCAATAGCCTGCGCACACTCAAGGAACATGATCTGGAAGAGGCTGCCAGCACGCGCCTGCTGGTCTATACGGCAACACTGATCCATAGCGGTTTCGAACCGGTGGATGCCTGCCGTGCCGCACTGGTCGAGCCGCTCACCGACGACGAAGAGACAGCCGAAGCGCTGATGGAGATCGTCTACGCCAGTTTCGGAAAATGAAGGCAACTCGCTGTGAAATCTGATACACAGCGCAAACGATTACTGTTCCAGGCGGCTTTCTTCATGTTGTTTGTGCTTGCGCCGGTGTTCGATTTGTTTCGCCTTGACCTCAATCTCAAGCACTTCTTTTTTCTCGGTATGCACTGGACGCTGGGGCTGGACGAATTCGTTGCCGGGAAGATCGACGTCACGCAGGCCGCGATTAACATCGTGCTCCGCGGTGGTCTGCCTATCCTGGGTACCGTCGCGCTCGGCGCATGGGTGTCCTGGAAATACGGGCGACTTTATTGCGGCTGGCTCTGCCCGCATTTTTCGGTTGTGGAAACCGTCAATCAGCTCATGCGCCGCACCATCGGCCGACAAAGTCTCTGGGATCGCCACGCGCTGCCGGAGAAGAATGCCGATGGCACCATCACCCGGGCCAACCCCTTGTACTGGCCGGTGCTGCTGGCGCTGGTAGTTGCCTTTGCATTCGTATGGGCGATCGTGCTGCTGACCTATCTGCTGCCGCCAACCGAGATCTACGGCAACCTGTGGCACGGTACGCTGACGCGCAACCAGGGCGTTTTTCTCGGTGTCGGCACCGTGGCATTCTTTGTCGAATTCATGTTTGCGCGCCATCTGTTCTGCCGCTATGCGTGTGCCGTCGGCCTGTTCCAGAGCATCGCCTGGATGGGTAACCGCAAAGCCATGGTGATCGGGTTCAATCGCCGCCGCGTGGATGAGTGCATCGAATGCAACTCGGCCTGCGACAACATTTGTCCCATGCGTCTGAATCCGCGCAAGATCAAACGCCTGATGTTCACCTGTACCCAGTGCGGGCAGTGCGCAAGCGCCTGTTCCCAGGTACAGATCGACAATCCCAACGGTTCGCTGTTGAAGTGGGTGGAGCGCGAATGCGCGCTTGACAAATCGGCGCGTGATTTCGGACATCACGATGACATCCCGGATGATTGCTACGGACAGGATCAAAAGAAATAAATGGAAGAATACGTCGGTGCCTTGTGGCACAAGTTCATTACTGACGCGGCTGAGAAGCGTTACCCAAAAGAGGCGGTGACGCTGGAGCAGATCGGCAAGACCGCCGGCATCCTGTTCCGCTCCTGGGGTGGAGATAGCGGGCTCGCGGTGAAATCGGCGACAGCAACCTCGCACGGCGCAAAGCGCAGCCTGCTACAGCGCATTGCGGGCAGTAATCTTAAGGCCGAGTTGACCTGGCTGGACGGGGAGACCCTGCATCTGCCCGCAGTGATCGATCTCTTTCCACGGATGGACCTGAATCGTGACCTGTACATCTGGCTGATCGCCTTGGCCGCCACCGGATCCGACACCGCTCTGCCGTGGATACAGCGCAATCAGCGAGCCACGCAGGATGTGCTGGCGCGCTTTCCGGGCTTGTCCTGCCGTTATCAACGCCTGACGGATGCCGTACTGTCCACGCGTCCTCTACCCGAGCGATTGCCGTCCGGAGAGCGGGAGCAGGAGGAAGCCATTCGAGCGGCGTTGCTGAATCCCGGCAGCGTGGAGCGCCTGCCTCCGGCCAGACGCCCCCCCCAGCCGGTTCATCTGTGGCTCCATCCCGATCCTCCTGCCAGCGAAGCCGCAAGCGGCAAGCGCGACGACCCGCAAGATCACGAAGCCGGAGCCAGCATAAAGAAAGAAGATGACCGTCGCTACCAGGCGGAGCGGGTCGATATGCCGGACAGCAAAGACGGCTTCATGATGTCCTTCCGCGCAGAGAGCATTCTGAGCTGGGCAGAATATATCAAGGTCAATCGCCCGACCGAGGAAGATGACTCGCCTGACGGCCGCCCGGCAGAGGATCTGGATCGCTTGAGCGTGG
>JAJZRT010001050.1 GCA_021802595.1 Pseudomonadota bacterium | reverse complement strand
CGATCTGACCGCTGGTGCGGGCTGCGTGCTGGCGGCGGGCAGCGGGCTTGGGCGGGCGGGCGGTTCGCCGACGGCCTGGATGGGCAGGGCGGTACCCCATGCTGCCTGGTGCAAGGCTTGCAGCCGCAACACCAGCGGCGAGGCCGGGTTGGGCTCGTCGTCGTTCCAGGCCTGCCAGCTCAAGAGCGCGGGTCCCTGTGTCAGCAGCAGCATCAGGTCGACGGTCGCGGCTTCGGCGTCGTCGGCTGAGGTGGGAAGCCCGAGCTGCGCGCGCGTGGCCTGGGAAAACAGGCCGGGTGCAGGGCGGGCCGGCAGATGGTGGGCGTCGGCGCCGATGACGGCAACGGCGTCGAACAGGCGCCCGCGCGCGGCAGGCAGCGAAGTCAGCACGACCGGGCTCACCACGCTCGCATCGACGAAGCTGGCCGATTCGAGCGCGAGGTTGAGCCAGCGTCGCCATTCGCCGAAGCCATATTTTTCGGGGTCATCGGCAAGGTCGTGGCGCAAGGCGTCGAGCGTTTCGAGTACGCGGGCACCGGCGGCGTCAGCCTTGAGCGGTGCGATGGCGTCGAGCCGGGCGAGGCTGTCGGCGAGGCGGTTCAGCCAGGTTGCGAGCGGCGCGCGGGTCTGGGCGAAGCGCTGCCGGGCATCGAACAGCGCAGCCAGCCAGCCGGGGAGACTGGCGAATTCCGAGTGTGCCAGCCGCTGCATGTCGGCCATGCCTTGCGACACCCCGTGCCGGCGCAGCACGAGTTCGAACTGCAGCACCTGGTCCTGGTGCGCGGCGGGTTCGCCCAGCACGAACGGCGATTTCAGCAGATCCAGCAACTCGACGTGCGGGAAGTCGCTCGCGACGCACTCCAGCCAGCGGTCGATCACCGCGGCGGCGGCGGTGGTCGACAGCGTCCACCCGGTTTCATCGGCGACCAGCACGTCCATGCGCTCGAGCAGCGCGCGCACCCGGCGTGCCGTTTCGCGGTCGAGCGCGATCAGCGCGAGGTCGCGGCGGCCGGCATTGAGCTGGTCCGCCACCCAGGTGGCGACGGCGCGTGCCTCGGCTTCCAGATGCGGGGCCGGACTGAGCGTGATGCGCGCCAGCAGGGACGAGGCGGGGTACTGCTGCGCCAGTTGGGCGGCGCGCTCACGCAGGGGCGGCTCGGTCAACTGCCAGGCCTGTCGCAAGGCGAGGGCCACGCCGTCGCCGGCCTCCGCTTCCGGCTCGAACAGCATGAGCGGGACATGCTCGGCGCAGCGCGCGAGAAATTGCTGTTCGACCGCGGTGAGCGTGCCGAGCGCATAGCCGTAAATGGGCTGGGGTGCAGCCCGGATCGTCTCGAACAGGGTGTCGAGCGCGCGCGCATAGCGCGCCTGCGGGTCGCTGCCGTCCGTGTTGAGCGCTTGCCACACCGCCTCGATCAGGGCGGTTTCGTGATCGAGCGCGGGATCGGCATGCAGGGCGCGTATGCGCGATCCGATGGCGCCGCCCAGCCGCGCAGCGGACAGGTCGTCGGCCAGCTGCAAGAGTTCGTTAGCAAGCGCCCACTTGTCGACCGTGCCCAGCCATTTCTCGCGCCGAAGTACGCTGTGCAGCCTTGCCAGCCGCCGCGCCTGCGGTTCGACGCGTGCGTCGGCGACGGCCTCGGCCCAGGCTTTCAGTGGGGTGATGCGGGGCGGGATCAGGGCGGGCCGGCCCGCGTCCTGTGCCAGCACGCGGGCAAAATCCAGCCCCGCACGGTGATTGGGGACCAGCACCGTCAGCCCGGAAAGATCGGGCAGGCGGTCGGCATGCAGGTCCAACAGATGGCGGGCGACGGCGTGCGGCAGGGCCGGGCCGCCCAGGATTTCCAAGCGCGTCAGCGCTCCAGGTACTTGATCTTGTCCTTGACGCCGGCCCATTCGTCGGCGTCGGGCAACGGGTCCTTCTTCTCGATGATGACCTTCCATACCTTGGCGAGGTCGGCATTGAGCGCGATGTAGGCGCGCTGGTTGTCCGGCACGTCGTCTTCCGCAAAAATGGCCTCGACCGGGCATTCGGCCACGCACAGCGTGCAATCGATGCACTCTTCGGGGTCGATGACGAGGAAGTTGGGACCCTCATGGAAGCAGTCCACCGGACAGACATCGACACAATCGGTGTATTTGCACTTCACGCAGGCGTCAGCTACAACGTAAGTCATTCGTATTTACCCAGATGATTTGAGAAATGCCCCGGATACTTGCAGGGGACAATTTTGATGTAGCATATCGGCACAAAACCGAATTTTCCAGCTTTACCACCTTCCCAAACCGTCCCAGGCCCTATCCGGCCACCCCACTTCTAAACCAGGAGCTTCACCGATGAGCGAGCATGTTCATTACATATCCGACGATTCCTTCGAGCAGGAAGTCCTGCAGGCCGGCGTCCCCGTGCTGGTGGATTACTGGGCGGACTGGTGCGGTCCCTGCAAGATGATCTCGCCGATCCTCGATGAAGTCGCCAAGGAATATTCCGGCAAGCTCAAGGTGTGCAAGCTCAACATCGACGAAAACCAGGCCACCCCGCCCAAGTTCGGCATTCGCGGCATC
>JAJZRT010001049.1 GCA_021802595.1 Pseudomonadota bacterium | reverse complement strand
ATCTCGCGGGCGTCCTCATATTTTGAATCAGCCTCGATGCGGCGCCGATGCTCCGCCCAGGCGGCCGGCGACATGTCGCGCCGCGCGCGCCAGGTGTGGAACCGTGCCCGGATGCGAGGGATCAGCTTCATATCTGGATCAGGGCCGCTGTCCCGGTGGTCCAGGTCGCCGCCCCGCTGGCGTAGGTGAAAACCTTGGAATTGCTGTCGAGACCGAGCAGCTTGACCGGAAGCGCGGTCGAGCCGCTGTTGGTCAGGGAGTTTGTCGCAAAGTCCCAATAGACAGGCGTGTTGATGGGCACGTTCGAGAGCGCCGATATGGCCGCCGCATCGACCGGCACGACAATCCTCGCGTTCGATCCGAGGCGGATGCAGGAAATTGTCTGGCCGGCGTAGAACAGCGGCACATTGTCGCCCGGCGCGATGATGCCGCCATATGCCTGATTGATCACCGTGAAGCCGGTAATGGCCGCTTCGGTCGTGGCGGCGGTGATCGCGACATCGGCACTCGACGTAATGCCGGTAACAACGCTGGTCTCAGTGATCGGCATGCCGGGCCAAAGCGGGGTTGTGGCCGAGTTTGGCACTCGCGCGGCGATCAGCCAGTTGCGCGCAGTCGGATCAGCTTGAAAATCCCCCTGCGTCCACCCCTCGGTGCCCGTGGCAAAGTTGTTGCTGGCCGAGGTGGTCAACATGGGATTGAACGTAATCGACATTAAAACCCGCCTCCCCGCCGGGGGTTGTTAATTCGGCCTCGACGCGGGGGCGCCATGAACGGCGCAAAGGTCGCGGCGATGTCGCCGACGTAGCGGGTGACCTCATGGCCTAGTTCGACGGATTTAACCGGGAATAACTGCCCAGAATTGGCAAGCTGCTGGTGCTCGTGTTGGAGCGAGCGCTCGGCGTCCTCCACGGCACGGAGTGTGCCGTCGAGGTGCTGCGCGGCCTGAAGGTATCGGCGCGCATCACTCATCGCTGGCCCCCTTGCGGCGCGGCTGCGCTGCGTTCATCTCGTCGGCGGCCTGCGGGAGACTGGGGAGCCGAATCCACCCCGGATGGTATTTCACGCCGTCAGGATGAATCGGGGCGTCGATCATCAGCCAGATCGTGTGATCATTCCCGATCGCCAACACGTCATGCCGGATGCGGCCGCCCATGTCGCGCGCGCCCAGACTTGCGTTCACCGGGTGCCGATCCGGAATGGTAGAGCCGTCCTCGATGATGTCGCGGAGCCGCGCAATCTCGCTCGTCTGCAAGGCGATCACGTCCTGCAACGATTTTGTGAGGGCGCCGAAACCCTGCTCGGCGGCAACGGCGGCGCGTTCCTGCGTCTCGCGAAGCTTTGCGTCGAAGTCGTCGGTATTCATGCTATTTCCTTTTCCGTCAGGGTCGCGCCGGTCGCATTGCGCTCGAAATGGCCGCCGCGCTCGTAGATCGAGATGCAGACGCCATAAATTCCGGCGGCCTTCAGTTCGTTGTTGATCCGGTCGCGGAAGTTCACGAAGTGCTCGCCGGGGCGCGACTGCCAGCGGGCGGCGGCCAAGGCGGCGGGCAGGTTCGTTGAAAACAGGTGCGCCGGAATGGGCTGGGTCGTGGCGATCGCCACATCCGGGAACAGCGGCGCAGGGTTGTAGTGGCGCTCAAACCATATCGCGGTCGCGCCATGTTGCAGCATCTGCGCCCGGTCGAGCGGGGGCGCCTCGGTGGTTTCGATCATCGGTGAGTTCCTTCATTGTCCGCACCCGCCGGCGATGGCTGATCTCCGGCGGGTGCCCGGTCGCCCGGCGCCGGGGAGGACAAGCCGGCGGGATTGAGTGCGGCTTCGATCAGCCGCGCTATTGTCCAACTGCGGGTTGCGTGCATGGTCGCCGCAAGTGCGTCGATGCGCTCTACCAGTTCAGCTTCCAGTTTTATGCAGATCGTCCGCTTTCTCATGAACAGAATATAGCGGATTTTGCCGTATTCTCAATAATTATCGCTCTCGTGACTGTTGTGTCATTATGAACAACAAAGAATAACAACGAATATCATTTGGATTATTATGTGTAATACTTCACATATATGTGATGCCCTCACCGCAGGCCGAGAGCGTCCGCAATCCCGAGCAGCAGCGCGGTCCGCAGCGGTTGCGCGCCGTCGATCGGGTCGGTCGTCTTGAAATCCAGCGATGCCGCGAGTGGATAGGTGATCGCCCGTTCAGCAGCGGGTTTCGCCAGCTTCACCCGGCCCTCACTGACGTGCATCGCAGCCGACAGGGCCAGCCGCTGCGGATCTTCGAGGTAATCCTCCGGCGTTGCACAGATGTTGCCGACGGGCTGGCCGTAATCGAGCAGGAAGGCGGGCGCCATGATGAACGGCGATCCGTTCACCTTCACCCCGGACATGAGTTCATCGATGCGGCGCGCCGTGTCCTGATAGATCGACGGCGCCAAGGGCCTGATATCGAAATCCAGCACCAGCAGATTCGGCAGCGTGTGCGGCGTGTAGGCACAGAACACGGTCGCCACAGTGCCGTCATCGCCAATGGCGCATGCAGAAAAGACGAGATCGGTTACCGCCGGCAGCGGG
>JAJZRT010001048.1 GCA_021802595.1 Pseudomonadota bacterium | reverse complement strand
GCTGGGCGACGGGCGCAAGCGCCCCAGCCCGTCCGAGCTGCCCAACCGCGACGTCGCGCGCAAGAGCATCGTCGCCGCGCGCGCCATCCGCAAGGGCGAAGTGCTCGATGCGACGAACCTGGCGGTGCGACGCCCCGGCACCGGGATGTCGCCGGCGCGCTGGGACGAGGTGGTGGGGACGGTGGCGGCGAGGGACTACGAGCGGGACGAGGGGATTTGAGAGCCGGGCGCCGATGCGCGCATCGGTGTGAGCCACCGCCGATTGCGTGGAGGCAATGCGGCGGCCAGACCTATCCGGCACAATGCATGCGCCGCGAGCCCGCCGAGACCGCAGACTTGCTAGCGCTCATAGCGAATCTTGCTTCGCAGGGCGCACCGGACGCGCGATCCACTTGTTTCGTCGCCCGACTTTGACGCAATATCTCTGCGACGCGCATGGCCGGCACGCAAGGATGCACGAACAAACTCCCGAATGAGCGCCCTCAAGCGGAACATCGTCTCTCTATTCACACTGCAAGGCGCGGCCTATCTGCTACCGCTGGTCGCCATACCCTATCTCGTACGCGTCCTGGGACCTGCTACGTATGGTCGCATAGCCTTTGCGCAGGCATTTGTGCAGTACTTCGTCCTGCTTACGGACTACGGCTTCAACCTCAGTGCCACGCGCTCCATCGCATTGACGAAGAGCGATCCTCAGGCCCTGTCTCGCATCTTCTCAAGCGTCATCGCGGCGAAGCTATGCCTGGCCACCGCGGGATGGGGTGTACTGGAAGTGGCGTGCATGACCTCACCAGCACTTAGTCGGGACCACGCACTTTTCGCCGTGTGCTATCTATCGGTGCTTGGAAACGCCCTATTCCCTGTCTGGCTGTTCCAAGGCATCGAGCGGATGGGATACATCACGACGTTCTCCATCGCGGCGAGGAGCCTGACGGTGCTGGGATTGTTCTTGCTGGTCAGGGGCCCACACGACATCCTACTGGCGGCCGCGCTTTTGTCTGCGTCCCCGCTTCTGTCAGCTGCAATCTCCCTTCCGCTGGTTGCACGCATCGCCAACATCCGGCTGGTCTGGCCAAGCCTGAGACACATGCGAGAGGCGTTCGTACAGGGATGGCATATCTTCACGGCGACCTTCGGTGGTGCCCTCTACAACAACAGCAACACCTTTTTCTTGGGACTGGTAGCTCCACCGGCGGTTGTCGGCTATTTCGCTGCCGCGGACAAGCTAATCCGAGCGGTACAGGGGCTGATCTCTCCCGTTTCGGAAGCTGCCTATCCACACATTGCCATATTGGCAGCGACATCGCGCGAGGCGGCCTTTCGCTTCGTGGGCAGGCTATTGGGCGTGCTCTGCGTGGGAGCCGCGCTTGCGGCGCTGCTCCTCTATTTCACAGCTGGGCCGATGGTTCGCCTCGCACTGGGATCCACCTTTGCACCCGCATCGAAGATTGTTCAAGCGCTCGCGCCATGGCCGTTGCTCATAGCCCTGAATGTTGTCTTCGGCGCATTGTTCGTGGTGCAACTCGGCCTCGGGCGCTTGCTCACTGCCAGCATTATCTTGCCGGGGTTGCTGCACATCGCCCTGCTGTACCCGGTTGCAAAGTACCTCGGCCCGATCGGTGTAGCCTATTTCATGTTGTTCACTGAAGCCTGCGTCTTCCTGATTCGACTCTTCGGGACATGGCGCAGCCGTCCCGCGGAACTGCGCGCCCTGCTGGGCGGCTTCGGGAGCCACTTTGTCAGACTCGGCCATGCGCGAAACTGAAGGCGATGTCGTTGCCGTGGTGGTGACGTACGGCGCCCGGCGCCACCTGCTGCAGGATGTCCTTGCCGCGCTGCAGGTCGAGGCCCCGACGCGTGTGCTGGTGGTGGATAACGGCTGTTCGTGGAATGTGAAGCAGGAACTCTCCGCAGCCCACGGTGACTGGGTCGATGTGGTCGACATGGGACAGAACACGGGCTCTGCGCCTGCCTACGCTGCGGGCGTACGCCGCGCAGCAGAACTTGGTGCACGATGGATCTGGCTGCTCGACGATGACAACAAACCGTGTTTCGGATCGCTGGCGGTCCTACGCGGTGCCCATGCACGGTTCCTCGACCCTGGCAACCCCTTCTTCGCCGTGGCAGCGATACGCCCTATTGGCCTCCCGGACGTTCCCGCAAGGCATTGGTCGCCGCGACACTCGGCATTTTGCGGCTTTCACTTTCTAGACATTCCCCGCAAGCTTGGTAGACGTATAGGTCGCCGCCAGCCTACCTCGCTACCGACCGATCCGACGCCCGTTGAAGTAAGCGCATATGGCGGAATGTTCTTCGCAGCCCCCTTGGTGGAGGCCATCGGCCTGCCGAGGAACGACTTCGTTCTGTATTGTGACGACTACGAATGGAGTTCGCGGATCACGACAGCGGGTGGTCGGATCCTCGTTGTTCCGCAGGCGACGGTTACCGACCTCGGAGTGACATGGGGATCTGCGAAGGGCAATCATGTCCGCTCGTTGCTGGATGGCGGCAAGGACTCGCTTGCTTATTACGCAGCGCGCAACGAGGCGTACTTCTTCGCACATCACTGGC
>JAJZRT010001047.1 GCA_021802595.1 Pseudomonadota bacterium | reverse complement strand
TCTTGCTGCGTCCAGCCGAGGGCGTACATGATGGTCATGGTCTTGTCGGGTGCGGCGGTCTCGGCGAGCATCTCGCACACCTTGAGGAAGGACTCCTTCGGTGTACCGCAGATCGACGACACCATGTCCGGCGTGTAGCGAGAATAATGCGCCTTCATCATCTGGTAGACGCAGCGCGGGTTCTGCAGTGTGGGATCGGTAACCACGTAACCGTCCGCGCCCAGCTGGTAACCCCAGGTGGACTTGTCGTAGCTGCGTTTCTCCGGGTTGTAGCCGGAATAGATGCCGTCATTGAACGTGAATTCGTCCTTCACCAGAAAGCTGAAGTCGGTGTAGTTCTTGACGTATTCATGGTGAATCTTGTCGTGGCTGAGGAGGTAGTTGATCACCCCGCCCAGGAAGGCGATATCGCTGCCGGCGCGGATCGGCGCATAGAAATCCGATACCGCAGCCGAGCGCGTGAAGCGCGGGTCGACCACGATCAGCTTCGCGCGGCGATGGGCCTTCGCCTCGGTCACCCACTTGAAACCGCAGGGGTGGGCCTCGGCGGCGTTGCCCCCCATGATCAGGACCAGGTCGGTATTCTTGATATCGACCCAGTGATTGGTCATCGCACCACGGCCAAACGTCGGGGCAAGACTTGCCACCGTCGGACCGTGTCAGACACGCGGCTGGTTGTCGAATGCGAGCATCCCCAGGCTGCGCGCGATCTTCTGCGTCAGGTAGCCGGTTTCGTTGCTGGAGGCGGAGGCGGCGAGCATGCCGGTCGTCACCCAGCGGTTGACCGTTTCGCCCTTGTCGTTCTTCGCGATGAAGTTCCTGTCGCGGTCGTCCTTCATCAGCCTGGCGATGCGGGTGAAGGCGTCGTCCCAGGAAATGGCCTGCCATTCCTTACTGCCCGGCGCGCGGTATTCGGGCCGCTTGAGCCGGTTCGGGCTGTGCACGAAATCGAGCAGGCCGGCGCCTTTCGGGCAGAGCGTGCCGCGGTTCACCGGATGGTCCGGATCGCCCTCGATGTGCATGATATCGCCATGGGCATTCTTGGCCTTGTCGCCCAGGCTGTAAATCAGGATACCGCAGCCGACCGAGCAATAGGGACAGGTGTTGCGGGTTTCGGTGGTGCGCGCGAGCTTGAATTCGCGCACTTCCGCGAGCGCCTCGCCGGGGGCGAACCCCAGTGCAACGAGGCTGGAACTGCCGACCCCCGCCGCGCAAAGCTTGAAGAACTGCCGTCGTGTGATGTGCATGCCGGTCCTCCGTTCTTATCAATGGACATCCATAAAAAAACTATAGGAACAAATGGCCTCCCTACAAATATTTTATTGATGACAGGGATAAACCCGCCGGTTCCGGCGGCACGCCCGGAAAATCCCAGGGTACGGGAAAGGGCCTGCCGGCGTCAGTGCCGGTCCTCGCCGCTCTGGCTGAAATCGCCGAGCGGGCGCCTGAGGGTATAGTCCGCGGGCCTGAGGATCAGCTCCCGGGCCGAGGTTTCGACGCTGCCGCTGGGGATCGTGAACGGCAGCGCCACCACCGTAAGCACCGTCCCTGCCAGCGTGGCCACCAGACCGAGCGGGCGCATGACCACCACGTCCACCACCATGTCGGTGGCCCGGTCGCCGGTCACGGGATCGTTCTGCTGGGCCGTCGCGCAGGCCGGCATCGCAAGGACTGCAGCGAGCAGGCCGGATGCCAGCCAGCTGCTGATGATGGCCCTCATGCCTGCTCCCGCGACGGATTCACGCCAGCCGATACCAGATAGTCGCGCACATGCCGCAATTCCTGCTTGGTACAGGTATTGCTGTTGTGCGGGCGATGCAGGAAGCCCTCCACGCCGTTCAGCACCACGCGGAAGCTCGCGCCATGGTGCGGTTCCACCCTGGCGCCCAGATGGGTCAGCATGGCCTCCACTTCGCGCCAGTGGACGTTGCCGCCGACCGGCCCGTCAAAAATCGACCGCAGCAGATTCTCGTGTTTGTGGCTCATGACCGTGCCTCGCGGGCATTCGACATCTTCCCAGCATAGAACCGCCCGCTCATAACGCGACCCTAGTGCGCCCTCAGGAATGCCTCCAGCGCCGACGGGGCCAGCGCCTGACTGAACAGATAGCCCTGTACCTCGCGGCACCCCGCCTCGCGCAGGAAGGCCAGCTGTTCCGGCGTTTCCACGCCTTCGGCGATGATGCCCAGCCGCAGGCTGCGCGCCAGCTGGACGATGGCGCTGACAATGGCGGCATCATCCGGATCGGTGCTGATGTCGCGCACGAAGGACTGGTCGATCTTGAGCCGGTCGACGGCAAAACGCTTGAGATAGCTGAGCGAGGAATAGCCGATGCCGAAATCGTCGATGGAGAGCCGGATGCCGAGGGCTTTCAGCTGCCGCACCGTGTCCAGGGTGTTTTCCACGTCCTGCAGCAGGATGGACTCGGTCAGCTCCAGTTCCAGCAGGTGCGGCGGCAGGCCGCTGCGCGCCAGCGCACCCGACACGGTCTCGATCAGTCCGGCACGGCGGAACTGCAAGGCCGACAGGTTGACCGACATGGTGAGGTCAGGCAATCCGGCCTGCCGCCATG
>JAJZRT010001046.1:431-2572 GCA_021802595.1 Pseudomonadota bacterium | reverse complement strand
CACCTACACCTATTTCGTGCCGGACGTCGCCTACCACGTCGCCAAGTGGGAGCGCGGCTACGAACGCGCGATCAACATCCAGGGCACCGACCACCACGGCACCATCGCCCGCGTGCGCGCCGGCCTGCAGGCTGTGGGGCTGGGTATCGCCGAGGGCTATCCGGATTACCTGCTGCACACGATGGTGCGCGTCATGCGCGGCGGCGAGGAGGTGAAGATCTCCAAGCGCGCCGGCAGCTACGTCACCCTGCGCGACCTCATCGAGTGGACCAGCAAGGACGCGGTGCGCTTCTTCCTGCTCTCGCGCAAGGCCGACACCGAATACATCTTCGACGTCGACCTCGCCCTGGCGAAGAACAACGACAATCCGGTGTACTACGTGCAATACGCGCACGCGCGCATCTGCCGGGTGTTCGAGGAATGGGGCGGCATGGCCGACGCGCTCGACAACGCTGACCTTGCGCCGCTGACCGCGCCGCACGAGCTGACGCTGATGCAGCGCCTGGCCGAATACCCGGAAACCGTCACCCTGGCCGCGCGCGAGCTGGCGCCGCACCTGCTGGTGCATTACCTGCAGATGCTGGCGGGCGATTTCCACGCCTGGTACAACGCCGAAAAATTCCTGGTCGACGATGCGTCGACGAAACTCGCCCGCCTCGCGCTGGCTGACGCCACCCGCATCGCGATCGTCAACGGCCTGGCCTTGCTCGGCGTATCCGCCCCGGAGAAAATGTAGCCATGGCAAAACCCGCATCCCGTCCTGCAAAGCGCAAGGGCAGTCCCATTTTCACCGGCCTGCTGATCGGCCTCGTCATCGGCGCCATCCTCGCCGTGGGGGTGGCGCTGTGGGCCACGGGCAGTAATCCGTTCAAGTTCGGCAAGGCTGCGACGGCGCCCGCAAAATCTGCGGCGCCTGCGTCCACGGCGCCTGCGCCCGCCACGCCTGACACCGCCCCCAGCTTTGATTTCTACAAGGTGCTGCCTGACAACACCTCCAGCGCGCTGTCGCCCAGCACTGCGCCCGCCGCTACCGCGCCCCTGCTTTACCTTCAGGCTGGCGCGTTCCAGCGCGCCGACGAAGCTGACAACCTGAAGGCGCAACTTGCCCTGCTGGGCGTCGAGGCCGTCATCCAGACCAGCGAGGTGGGCAACAAGGGCATGTTGCATCGCGTGCGCGTCGGCCCTTTCCACACCATGGACGAAGTGAATCGCACCCGCAGCCTGCTCTCGCAGAACAATATTCCGGCCACGCTGGTCAAAGAAATCCCCATCCAACAGGAGAAACCTTGATGTTTACCCGCGCTTTGGCTTTTTTTGCTGCCGCCGTCTTGTCCCTGTCCGCTGTTGCCGCGCCCGAAGAGGCGTTCGAGGGCAAGGATTACAGCCCTGTGAGCGTGCCGCAACCGGTGGCAACGGGCAAGAAAATCGAGGTGCTGGAGTTCTTCTGGTATCGCTGCCCGCATTGCAGCGCGCTTGAACCCGGTCTCGAGGCATGGTTGAAAAAACTGCCCAAGGATGCCCAGATCCGCCGCGTGCCGGCCGTGTTCCGCGACGACTGGATGCCCGGCGCCAAGATCTACTACACGCTGGAACAGATGGGTCAGCTGGGCCGCCTGCACCGCAAGGTGTTCGATGCCTATCATGTGGACAACCTCAACCTCAACGACCCGGCCGTGCTGGGCAGCTGGGTCGCGAAGCAGGGTCTCGACCGCAAGAAATTCGAGAGCATCTACAACTCCTTCTCCACCCAGTCCAAGGCCATGCAGGGCGCACGGCTTGCCACCACCTACGGTGTCATGGGCGTGCCGACCTTCATCATCGACGGCAAATACACCACCTCGGAATCGATGACCGGCAGCGAACCGCGCCTGTTCGAAGTCCTCGACCAGCTGATCGTGAAGGCACGCGCCGAGCGCGGCGGCAAGAAGTCCGGCAAGTAAGCTTGCCGACCCGCCCGTTCAAGCGCTTGAACCCGCCTCCAGGGAACGAACCCCTGAAGGTTCTGGATAAACCCTTGCGGGTTTTCATCACCGGGGCCAGTTCCGGTCTCGGCGCGGCACTGGCCCGGCATTACGGCGCCACCGGCGCGCGACTGGGACTGGTCGGGCGCCGGCTGGACGGCTTGCAGGATGCCGCTGCCG
>JAJZRT010001046.1:0-421 GCA_021802595.1 Pseudomonadota bacterium | reverse complement strand
CGCGGCAATGCAACACGCCGCGGCAGCGTTCGTACGCGAGGTCGGCGTGCCCGACATCGTCATCGCAGCCGCCGGCATCAGTGTCGGCACGCTCACCGAAATCGCCGACGATGCCGCGGTATTCCGCGCAGTCATGGACGCCAACGTACTGGGCCTGGTCCACACCTTCCAGCCGTTCATCGCGGCCATGTCGCCCGGCGGCGTACTGTGCGGCATTTCCAGCGTAGCCGGGGTGCGCGGGCTGCCGGGCGGAAGCGCCTATTCGGCGTCGAAGGCGGCAGCCACGGTCTATCTCGAAGCCCTGCGGCTGGAATCGAAAGCACGGGACATCGCGGTGGTCACGGTGGCACCGGGCTACATCGACACCCCCATGACGCGGGTCAATCCGTATGCCATGCCGTTCCGCATGACAGCGCAGGCC
>JAJZRT010001045.1 GCA_021802595.1 Pseudomonadota bacterium | reverse complement strand
AAGCGGAAGTTCGATTCCCGCTACTCGGGGCGGCAGATGCGGCGCCTGCTCGGACTCATCGAGCAGAGCCCCGCCGATCTGATCGTGACGCCGGAGACGGCCTTCGCCGCATCCTTGAACGATCTGCCCGGCGACATTCTGAGCGAACTGCAGCGTTTCAGCCGGGCTAGCCGCAGCCATCTGTTTCTCGGCATCGCCACGCTCTCGGCCGATGCCCAGGGCCACAACAGCGTCATCCAGATCGCGCCGGATGCGGACCGGATCGCGCGCTACGACAAGGTGAGACTGATGCCCTTCGGCGAATACGCGCCGGCCGGTTTCTCCTGGTTTACCGCCGCGCTCGATATCCCGCTGAAGGATCTGGGTCCGGGTTCACCCGGGCAGCGGCCGCTGATCCTGGGCGCTGCGCGCATCGGCATCCTGATCTGCCACGAGGATCTGATCGGCCGGGATCTGCGGCGCTGGCTGCCGCAGGCCGGCTTGCTGCTCAACCCGAGCAACCTGGCCTGGTTCGAAGGCAGCCTCGCCATCGGTCAGCGGCTGCAAATCGTGCAGATGCGCGCGCTCGAAGCGGGTCGGCCCATTTTGCGCGTTGCCAATACCGGAGTGACGGCCTTGATCGACCATCGCGGCCGGGTGCGCAATCGCCTGCCGGAAATGCGCGAGGCCACGCTCGTCGGGCAGGTGCAGCCGATGCGCGGCTCGACGCCTTACGTGCGTTTCGGCGACCTGCCGGTGGTGCTCGGCTGCGCGGCCGGTGCGCTGCTCCATTGGCTGAGGTGCCGCCAGGTTTTCAATTTCTGGCCGAGTCTATAACATGAGCGCGCTCATGCCACCGACCCGAGGATGACTCATGGATGCCGAAGATGTCGATTTCTCCGATTTCATCGCTTCGTCGATACACGACATCAAGAACTCGCTCAACGTCCAGTTGGGTTCCCTGGAAATGCTGGCGGACCGGTGCCGGCAAAGCGGCGACACGGCGATCGTGGAACGGCTCGCGCCGATGATCTACGAAGCGAACCGGATGAACGGCAATCTGATCCAGATTCTGAGCCTCTACAAGCTGGGCAAGTCGATCTATCCGATCGACTTCTCGGATCAGACGGTCCGGGAAGTGATCGAGGAGGTGCTGTTGCAGAGCCAGTCGATCATGGACGCCAAGGGCATCGGCCTGTCGCTGGACTGCGCCGACGACTGCCATTGGTATTTCGACCGGGATCTGGTGGCGGGGGTGCTGATCAACGCGCTCAACAACGCCTACCATTACACCGACGACAAGATCCGCGTGGTGGCCGCCATCGTCGGAGGGTTTCTCGAGATACGCGTCGAGGACAACGGCGCCGGCTACCCGGAGAGCTTCCTGCAGGCGAACGTCTCTGCGGCCAAGGGGATCAGCTTCATCAGCGGCAGCACCGGACTGGGCTTCTATTTTTCCTCCCGGGTGGCCGGCCTGCACAGAAACGGCGATCGCCGCGGCAGCGTCCATATCGAGAACGGCGGCGCCTACGGCGGCGGCTGTTTCGTGCTCAGGCTGCCGTGACCGCGCTTCCATTTGAGATCATCGGCTAGCCGCCGACCGGAAAACAATGACCAACTCGCTCGCCAATTCCAGCGCCCTGATCATCGACGACTTTCACGGCATGCGCACGATGCTGAAGGATTTCGTCAAGGCGATGGGCGTGAAAACCATCGACAGCGCCGCCAACGCACGGGATGCCATCTCCGCGCTCAGATCGAAGCACTACGACATCGTGCTGTGCGATTTCAACCTGGGCCCGGGCAGGAACGGTCTGAACATTCTGGAGGAAGCCAAGGTACGGAAATACATCGGCTACTCGACGATCTGGGTCATGATCACGGCGGAAAAAAGCATGGCCATGTTCATGGGCGCGGCGGAGATCAAACCCGACGATTACCTGCTCAAGCCCTTCAACGGAAAAATGCTGGAGGCCAGGCTCAATCGGCAGATCGAGAAGAAGCGCTCCTTGCGCCCGATCGAGGATGCGGTCGCGGCCCAGAATTACCTGGACGCCATCAGCTTGTGCGATGAACAACTGAGCCGCGAGTCGCGGAACACCCAGGATCTGCTGCGCATCAAGAGCGAATTGCTGATGACCATCGGCGATCTGACCGCGGCCCGCGCCCTGTTCGAGGAGGTGCTGGCGCTGCGCAGCGTTCCCTGGGCCAAGACCGGCCTGGGCAAGACGTATTTTCTCGACCACGACCTGCCCCGCGCCAAGGAGATATTCCAGGAGGTCCTGAGCGAAAACCGGATGTATCTGGAAGCCGCCGACTGGCTGGCGAAGACCCTGGAGGAACTGGGCGATACCGTGGCCGCCCAGCAGGTTCTGCAAAACGCGACGAGTCTGTCGCCCAACACCGCCGCGCGGCAAAAGACCCTCGGCGACATCGCTTTCAAGAACGGCGCCGTCGATCTGGCGCAGGAGGCCTACGAGGCAGCGATCAAGCACAACGAGGATTCGGTCCTCAAGAATCCGGATTCCTACGCCGGACTGGCCAAGGTGCTGATCGACAAGGGGGCCGCTGGCGATGCCGTCAAGATCCTCGA
>JAJZRT010001044.1:487-2573 GCA_021802595.1 Pseudomonadota bacterium | reverse complement strand
CAGGATGGCGACGATGATGTTGGGGATGTAGAGCACGATCTTGTTGAACAGGTCGGCCACCATGTGCAGGCCGAGGCTGTTGGCGACGGTGACGACGACGATCAGGATGACGACCCAGTACGCCAACTTGGCCAGCAGGCGCGACAGGGTGATGTCGAGGTTGCCGTGCTTGAGGAAGGCTTCGATGCCGGTCTTCTCGGCCAGGCTGTCGAAATGCAGCAAGTCGAGCAGCTTGGTGACGCCGGTGCGCACGAGATTGGCGAGCAGCCAGCCGATGAACAGCAGCAGCAGCGCCGCCAGCAACTGCGGCACATACGCAGCCAGCTGCGTCCAGAAGGACGTCAGGGACGCGACGAACACATCGAGTTGTTGCTGCATGACACACTCCTTCACGACTTCGGATAGGGCGCATTATAACGAACGCGCCGTGGCGGTTTTTTCAGGGTGTGCGCTGCGATCGCGCGCGGCATGCGAACCCTGTCCTGCCCGCGATTTTATGCATACACTGTGAAAAACCAAGCGGAGTTGCCGGCCCATGTTCTCCCAACCCGATCGTGCTGAATTCCTGCCGCTTGCGCAGCTGCCCTCGCTGGTGGGCGGGCTCATGGCGCTCGGTTATCAATGCCTGGGGCCGGCGCAGGAGAACGGCGCCATCGTCATGCGTGAACTGGAATCGCCCGGGGACCTGCCGCGCGGCCTGCAGGCCGAGCAGGCGCCCGGGCGCTACCGCCTGACGTCCGATCCGCACAACCGCTACTTCGGCTGGGCCAACGGGCCGCAGGCGCTCAAGCCGCTGACCTTTGCACCCCGGGAATCGCTGTGGCGCGTCGAACGCGATGAGGCGGGCGACTTGCGGTTCGCGGCCGCGCAGCCAGCGGTCGCCAGGCAGGCCGTCATCGGCGTGCGCGCCTGCGACCTGGCGGCGCTGGCGCTGCAGGATGCGCATTTCCTGCGCGAGGAGCGGCGCGATCCGCAGTACGCGCAGCGACGCGAATCGCTGTTCCTGGTCGCGGTGCAATGCGCGGAGCCGGCAGCCACGTGTTTCTGCGCCTCGACCGGCGACGGCCCGACCCCGACGGCCGGCTACGACATCGCGCTGGCGGAGCTGGCGGACGGCTTCGTCGCGGTGGCTGGCAGCGAGCGGGGAGACGCGCTGCTCACGTCCCTGCACCTCGCACCGGCCGCATCCGGACAGATCGATGCGGCCCGCCAACAGGGGCAGTCTGCCGCGGCCGCCCAGACGCGCAGCCTGCCTGCCGGGAATCTGCGCGACCGCCTGATGAGCCGGCTGGAGCATCCGCGCTGGGACGACGTGGCAAGCCGCTGTCTCGCCTGCGGCAACTGTACCGCGGTGTGCCCCACCTGCTTCTGCCATGCCGAGGTCGATGTCCCCGCACTCGACGGCGGGAGCAGCGAACATGCGCGGAATTGGGATTCCTGCTTCGGCGAGGCGCACGGCCACCTGCACGGCTTCAACGTGCGGCCCGACATCCGCAGCCGCTACCGCCAGTGGCTCACCCACAAGCTCGCCACCTGGCACGACCAGTTCGGCCGCAGCGGCTGCACCGGCTGCGGCCGCTGCATCGCCTGGTGCCCGGCCGGCATCGATCTGACCGAGGAGGTCGCCGCGCTGACCGCCGGAGGCCAGTCATGAGCACGCCTCGCCGTCTCGACGCCGGCCCGCCGCACGCCGCCACCGTGGTGGCGCGCACCCAGGAATCGCCCTCCATCTTCAGCCTGCAGCTGCGCCTCGACGATGCGGCGGCGCAGGCGGCTTACCGCTTCGCGCCGGGGCAGTTCAACATGCTGTATCTCCATGGTGTCGGCGAGGTGCCGATTTCCATCATGTCGGACCCGGAGGAGCGCGAGGTCATCGGCCACGCCATCCGTGCGCAGGGACGCGTCACCCAGGGCCTGGCCGCTCTCAGGCCGGGCGACAAGGTCGGCCTGCGCGGGCCGTTCGGGCGCGGCTGGCCGCTGCAGGAAGTGAGCGGATGCGACGTCGTGCTGGTGACCGGCGGCCTCGGCTGCGCACCGGTCGTGTCGGTCATCCACTACGTGCTGCGCCGGCGCGAACGCTTCGGCA
>JAJZRT010001044.1:0-477 GCA_021802595.1 Pseudomonadota bacterium | reverse complement strand
GTCATCATCCAGGGCGTGCGGCACGCCGAGGACCTGATCTGGCACGCGCAATACGAACGCTGGGCGCAGTTGCCGGACACCCAGGTGCTGGTGGCGGCGAGCGAGGGAGCGGCCTTCTGGCCCTGGCATGTGGGGCGGGTGACGGAACTGTTCGGCCTGGCCCGCTTCGATCCGGCGTGCGCCGTGGCGATGATGTGCGGGCCGGAAGGCATGATGCGCACCACGGCGGAGAGCCTGCTGGCACGCGGCCTGCCCGAGTCGCGCCTGTTCCTCAGCCTCGAGCGCAACATGCAGTGCGCGGTCGGCCGCTGCGGCCACTGCCAGCTGGGCGGCGCCTTCGTCTGTCGCGACGGCCCCGTGTTCAACTGGGGCGAGGTCAAGCCCCTGCTCACCCACAAGGGGTTCTGATGAATGCGCCGACAACCCAACCGGCCAGGCCGCGCGTCGCGGTGCACAAGTTCAGCTCCTGCGACGGCT
>JAJZRT010001043.1 GCA_021802595.1 Pseudomonadota bacterium | reverse complement strand
TCAGGTCCTGGGTGGCGGCGCGTCCCCAGTCGCCGGCCTCGTCGTCGCTCTTGTTCAGCACGTCGAGGTTGTCTTCCAGCGCGCCCATCCACGGCGTCATTTTCTCTTCCTCGGTGCCGGGCAGGAAGCCGATGTCCTCGCCCACCGGCACGGTGACGCGGGTCATGATGATCTCGGAATAGATCTTCTTGTCCAGCACCTGGGCGAGGCCTGCAGCCAGCGTGAGCAGGGTCTTGCCGGTGCCGGCCTGGCCGAGCAGGGTGACGAAATCGATCTCGGGGTCCATCAGTACGTTGAGCGCGAAGTTCTGCTCGCGGTTGCGCGCGGTGATGCCCCAGACTGCGTTCTTGTGATGGCTGTAGTCCTTGACCGTGACCATCTCGGCCTGCTTGCCCTCGACCTTCAGCACCTTGGCGTAGAGGGGATTGGGCCCTTCCTGGAAGACGAATTCGTTCGGCAGCAGGCTGGAGACCAGCGGTCCCTTGATGCGGTAATAGGTCTGGCCATTGGCCTGCCATGACTCCATGCCCTTGCCGTGCGCGTCCCAGAAATTGGCGGGCAGTTCGCGCAGTCCGGCGTACAGGAGGTCGGTGTCCTCCAGCACCTTGTCGTTGAAATAGTCCTCCGCAGGCAGGCCAAGCGCACGCGCCTTGATGCGCATGTTGATGTCTTTCGACACCAGGATGACCTGGCGCTTGGGGTAGTGGCGCGACAGGAACAGCACCACGCCGAGGATCTGGTTGTCGACCTTGCTGGTCGGCAGGCTCAGCGGGATGTCGCCGGTGATCGCCTGGGTCTGCAGGAACAGCCTGCCGGTGGCGGCGTTGTGGCTGTGCGGAGCGAGCGGTACCCCTTCCTCGATGCTGTCGAGCTTGCTGACGATCTCATCGAGAAAACGGCTGGCCTGGCGGGCGTTGCGCGAGACCTCGTTCATGCCTTTCTTGTGCTGGTCGAGCTCTTCCAGCGTGGCGATCGGCACATAGACATCATGTTCCTCGAAGCGGTACAGGCTGGTAGGGTCGTGCATCAGCACGTTGGTATCGAGGACGAACAGCTTGGTCAGGGTGGCGGCTTTTCTCGGCATGTCGTAGCGATGTCATGGATGAGGGTGCGTTCATCCTACATCAAGCGGGTGCCGGCTTGTCGAGCGTGAAAAGTAATCCTGAATTCTGCCGAATTTGCAGATGGGACAAGCGAATTTCTCAGTAGAATGCTTCGTTCCTATCCCGACAACCGGACGCCTGCATGAATCGCTGGCTGATACTGCTGTGTCTGGCCTGGACCTGGCCGCAGCCGGTCCGGGCCCAGGTCACTGCGCACATCCTGCTGCAGGATTCGCCGCTCGCCGGGTTCCAGTACCATGCGGGCAGGGCGCTGTGGTCGCAGCTGCGGGTGGGCGATGAGCTGACCCTGGTGCGCGAGCCGGACAATTCGCACGACGCCCGGGCGGTGCGGGTGGAATGGCGGGGCCACAAGATCGGCTATGTGCCGCGCCGCGAAAATGCTGACGTGGCACGTCTGCTCGACCGGGGGCAGGCACTGGAGGCGCGCATCGTTCGCCTATCCGACGTGCGCGACCCGTGGTCGCGGGTACGATTCGAGATTCTGGTTCCGGTGCAGCCTTCCGGACAGAAGACACCGTAAGGCTCCGCTCGTCGCCGGCAACCGGTAAAATTGCACGGATGAAACTGCTCGTTCTCGATACCTCCACCGAATGGTGCTCGGCCGCGTTGTGGCTGGATGGCCGGATACATGCGCGGCGGGTGCTGGCCGGACAGCGCCACAGCAGCTTGTTGCTGCCGATGGCGGATGAATTGCTGCGCGCCTCGGCGATCAGCCTGCGCCAGCTCGACGGCATCGGCTATGGTGCCGGCCCCGGGTCGTTCACCGGCCTGCGCATTGCCTGCGCGGTGACGCAGGGGCTGGCGTTCGGTGCCGAATTGCCGGTGGTCGGGGTGTCCACCCTGGAATCGATCGCCGAACAGAGCGGCGCGGACCGCGTGCTGACTGTTCTCGACGCACGCATGGCCGAGGTGTATTGGGCGGCCTATCAGCGCGAGGAGGCGGGGTGGCACTGTGTCGCCGAGCCGGTGCTGGCGCTCCCCGAATCGGTGGCAGTTCCCGATGGTGGCGACTGGGTTGGCGCTGGCAATGGTTTCGTCGCGTTGGGCGACATGTTGCGTCCGCGGCTGGCGTCTGCGCTTGTGCACATCGACGACACCCTCATGCCCGATGCCGCCGCGATGGCGCCGCTCGCTGCCAGAGCCTTCGGACGGGGCGAAGGCATGGACGCTGCGCTTGCCGCGCCGGTCTATCTGCGCGACAAGGTGGCGCTGACGGTCGACGAGCGTCGCGCGAGGCACTCTGCATGAGCGCCGTCTTCGAAATCGCCCACCACTTGCGGCCGATGACCGAAGCCGATCTGCCACGCATTCACCGGATCGAACTCGCCAGTTACGAGTACCCGTGGAGCCGGGGCAATTTCGCCGATTCGCTGAGCGCCGGCTACAGCATGTGGGTGCGCGAGGCCGAAGGCGAGATCATCGGCTATTACGCCTTGATGGCGGCGGCGGG
>JAJZRT010001042.1 GCA_021802595.1 Pseudomonadota bacterium | reverse complement strand
CGCCATGAAAGTGCCCGCGCAGTATCGCGAGGGACTCGGCAACACGCTCCCGGCTCTCGCCCATCGCGACGCCGAAGGCCGCATATTCGTCCGGCGAGAATCCGCGCCCGAAACCGAATTCGATGCGCCCGCTGGAGAGGATGTCGAGAGTCGCGAGGCGCTCGGCGACATGGATGGGGTGATGATAAGGTAGCGGCACGATCGCATGCCCCAGACGCAGGCGCGATGTTCGTTGCGACGCCGCTGCCAGAACAAGGTCCGGTGCACTCGAGTGGGAATAGCCGCGCATGAAGTGATGTTCCACGAACCATGCTGTGCGAAAGCCGCAGGCTTCCGCGACGCACAGTTCTTCGAGCGTCTCGTGGAACATGCGAGCTTCGCTGCGCGCGCCCGGATCGGGAACTGCCAGCTCGTAAAACAGGTCGAACTCCATATCGATAGGATACCGCAATCGGGGTATTTCCCAACGATGCAATGTACGGTGCATGCCCGCCGGACATCGACCAGCAGCCGCACGGCGGTGTTTTGCAGATCGCACGATTGTCGTGCCCGCTTCCGGCAGGCGTTGTGCCGGGAAGGTCAGTCTGCAGGAACGGGCCTTGCTGCACAGGGGGGCTGTGGGTGTCACGACCTTTCGGTCTGCAGGGGTTCAGACATGCCCGCCTTTTCGCGATTGGCGCACAGATATTCCTTTGGCAAAGGCCGGGACGTTCCGTGACCACCTTCAGTCCGGGCCTGGCGGGGCTTCGATTGCACCGGTCGTCGCCGGTCATGCACCGTTGTGCCCCCGTGCCGGCCCGGTTTGTGCTGACAAGGCGCTGTCCGCGCGACTAGAATGGGCACCGCCGTGATCGACGGGCGCATACAGAATGCCCTCCGGCGATCCCTGTTATGGATTCTGAACAGCAACCGGAAGAAGGCGATTGAGCACCACCAAAACCGACCCTGGCGCCAGCGGCGCGCTGGTAGAAATCCGCAATGTCCATTTTGCCCGCGGCGAACGTATCATTCTCAATGATCTTTCGATGACCATCGCGCGCGGCAAGGTCACCGCGATCATGGGCGGCAGCGGCTGCGGCAAGACCACGTTGTTGAATCTCATCGGCGGCCGGCTGCGGCCCAGCAGCGGACAGGTGCTGGTGGATGGCATATCGGTTCCCGATCTGGGCACGCACGATCTTTTCGAGCTGCGCAAGCGCATGGGCATGCTGTTTCAGAACGGTGCGTTGCTCACTGACCTCGATGTTTTCGAGAATGTGGCCTTTCCGATTCGTGAGCACAAGCATCTGCCCGAGCCGATTCTGCACCATGTTGTCCTGATGAAACTCGAGACAGTGGGCTTGAGAGGGGCGCGCGAGCTCATGCCTGGGGAACTGTCCGGCGGCATGGCGCGACGTGTGGCGCTAGCACGCACGATATCCCTAGAGCCCATGCTGGTCATGTACGATGAACCGTTTACGGGCCTTGATCCGATTTCGAAAGGAGTGATTGCGAAGCTCATCCGCGAACTGAATACCGGACTCGGTATCACTTCAGTCCTGGTTTCCCACGACGTCGCGGATGCCTGTGCAATCTCGGATTATGCCTACCTGATGGGCCAGGGACACATCATCGGGCAGGGCACGCCGCAGGAGATCAGACAGTCCGGAGCCGAAGAGGTACGCCAGTTCATGGATGGACTGCCGGACGGTCCGGTGCCCTACCGATATCCGGCCCCGGACTATCTGGAGGACCTGCTGCAATGGGGTCCGGCATGAACTCGCTGCGCAGGCTCGGGCAATACGTGCTGGACAGCGTCGAGGGATTGGGCCGCGCCAGCCTGTTCTTTCTCGAAGTTGCTTCCGGTGCCCGGAAGCTGATACGGCGTTTCGATCTCGTGGTGCAGCAGGTCTTCGCCGTGGGCGTGCTCACGCTGCTGATCATCCTTGTTTCGGGACTTTTCGTCGGCATGGTGCTGGGATTGCAGGGTTACAATACGCTTTCCAAATTCGGCGCCGCCGATTCACTCGGGCTGCTGGTTGCGCTGTCGCTGGTGCGGGAACTCGGCCCGGTGGTTACGGCGCTGCTTTTCGCAGGTCGCGCGGGCTCGGCGCTGACGGCCGAGATCGGCCTGATGAAGGCGACCGAGCAGCTGGCGGGTATGGAGATGATGGCGGTAAATCCGATCGAGCGCGTGGTCGCGCCGCGCCTGGTTGCAGGGATCATTTCCATGCCGCTGCTCGCGGCGCTGTTTTCCGCGATCGGCGTGCTCGGCGGGCAGCTCGTCGGTGTGGGTCTGCTGGGTGTGGATAGCGGTGCATTCTGGTCGCAGATGCAGAGTGGCGTCAGCTTTCATGAAGACGTGCTTAACGGCGTGATCAAGAGCCTGGTTTTCGGCGTGGTAGTGACCTGGATCGCGGTATTTCAGGGTTATGAGTCGGTGCCGACCTCCGAGGGCGTGAGTCGCGCCACCAATCGCACCGTTGTGTACTCATCGCTGGCAGTACTGGCGCTGGATTTCGTCATGACAGCATTGATGTTCAAGTGAGGAAGGGCATGATACAACGACGGCAACTGGAGCTTTGGGTCGGGGTGTT
>JAJZRT010001041.1 GCA_021802595.1 Pseudomonadota bacterium | reverse complement strand
CAGGCGCTTTTCGAGTTCGGCTTCCGCCGGCAGGGCAAAGCCGAGCGAGCGCGCCACCTGATCGTTGATCGACACGCTGAAGTAGGCCGGATAGGCTGGCGGCGGCAAACGCAGTTGCGTGGCCTGCATCGCCGCATTCACCCACTCCGCGGTCTGGCGGCCGATCTGCGCCGGGCTCGAGTGCAGCGACAGCAGCGCACCCGCCCGCGTCAGCGAACGCGAATAGCCGAGCACCGGATCACGGTAGCGGTAGGACGTCAGGAAGAGGCTTTGCGCCGTGTTGCGGTTGAACACCAGCGGATCGGGTACGGCCAACAGCAGTTCAGCCTCCGACAGCACGTTTTCGAGCGGCGTGATGAGACGTTCCTCGGCGGTCAGCGTGCCATGCACCAGAGCGAGCCTGTGCGCGCGCAAGGCCTCTTCGAGTTCACCGATCACCGCACTCTGCTCGACACTCAGCAGCACGCCCACCCGCCTGAGATCGGGAAAGGCGAGGCGGATCAACTGGGCCTGGCGGTCGAACGGCTGGTCGAGAAAAATCGCCGAGACGCTGCGGCGGCCGCCGTCGGCGAGGCGTGCACGGCCGGTCTTGAGAAACCACGCACGCGGCACCAGTACCGTCAGCACCGGCGCGCGCCCCGGCAACGCAGCCAGCGATTCCGCCGCACGCACGCCCACCGCCACCGCCAGGCGCGTCTCGCCCAGCGAAGCCGGGTTCAGGCTTTCCGCATAAACGCGGCTGATGTCGTGACCGCTGTCGTCCAGATAGGCGCGAACGACCTGATAGACCTCCTGGTACGGTGCGGAGTCGTCGCTCAATATCACCGTCACCCGGGCCGCGAATGCCTCGGCTGCCAGCAGGACCAGGCTGACACACACGAGCCCCAGCCACGCGATGCGCCCGGGCCGCAAGCGGTTGTGCGCGGCCCCAGCCGTCAAACCGCCTCCTGCCCTGCGCTCCACAGGCACGCGCCCTTGCTTTCCTTGGCGATGGCCTGCAGCAGAGCATGGTGTTCTGCCAATTCGCTGGCTGAGGCCGGCAGCACCACCGGTTTGGGACGCACGCGATTGGCCGCCTGGTCGGCCTGCGCGCTGCGCGCCTCGAGTCCGATCGACAGGCTTTCCTGGCCGCGCGTCAGGGCCAGGTAGACCGCGGCCAGCAGTTCGCAGTCGAGCAGCGCGCCGTGCAGGGTCCGTGCCGTGTTGTCGACGCCATAGCGCTTGCACAGTGCGTCCAGGTTGTTGCGCTGGCCGGGGTGCAGCGCCTTGGCCATCGCCAGGGTGTCGGTGACGCCGTCGCACCAGCTGGGCAGCAGCGGCATGTCGAGCAGGCGCAGTTCCATGTTGAGGAAACCGACGTCGAACGGCGCGTTGTGGATGATCAGTTCGGCGCCCTGGATGAAATCGACGAACTCCTGCGCGATGTCGGCGAAGCGCGGCTTGTCCTGCAGGAATTCGGGGGTGATGCCGTGCACCTGCATGGCGCCGGCGTCGATGTCACGGTCCGGATTCACGTAGCGGTGCAGGTGGTTGCCGGTGAGCCGGCGGTTGACCATTTCCACTGCGGCCACCTCGATGATGCGATGCCCCTGGTTGGGGTCGAGGCCGGTGGTTTCGGTGTCCAGAATGATTTGCCGCATTGCCTGTATCAGTGTTGTTGTACCTGCAGCACGCCCTGGTTGGCCAGTTGGTCGGCGCGTTCGTTTTCCGGGTGGCCGGCGTGGCCGCGCACCCAGTGCCATTCTATGCGGTGTTGCTGCGAAAGCGCATCCAGTTGCAGCCACAAATCCTGATTTTTCACCGGCTTGCCGTCGGCGGTGCGCCAGTTGCGCCGCTTCCAGCCGGGCAGCCATTCGCTGATGCCCTTCTGCACGTATTGCGAATCGGTGTGGACCTCGACCGTGGACGGGCGCTTCAGCAATTCCAGCGCGCGGATCACCGCAGTCATTTCCATGCGGTTGTTGGTGGTGTTGGGCTCGCCGCCGCTGATTTCCTTGCGGTGTCCGCCTGCGACCAGCAGCGCGCCCCAGCCCCCTGTGCCCGGGTTGCCCTTGCAGGCCCCGTCGCTGTAGATGTAAATGGTTTCAGCGCTCACGATGCATGCGATATTGTTTGAGATCGATCACCTTGGCCGCGGGCGACAGCAGCCGCTGCGTCACCGGCGTGGTCCATTGCGGCTGGATGACGTTCATGCCCTGCACGCGCTTGACCGCCTGCAGGAAGTAGACGCCGCCACCCATCGCCCACCAGCGGTCGCCCGCCGGCTCCATGAAGCGCAGCCGCCGCAGCCAGCTCTCGCGATTGATCGGCGGACGGTAGCAGCACATGCTGCCGGCCGCCACCTCGAGTCCCAGCAGCACCATCCAGTCCTTCACCCGCGAAATATTCAGGAAGCTGCCGTTCCAGGGATAGCCGCGCTCGCCGCCCTGCAGTACGCGTGCCATCCCCCACAGGCTGCGCGGGTTGAATCCGGCCAGCACCAGACGGCCTTCCGGACGCAGCACGCGCTCGGCCTCGCGCAGCACCTGATGCGGGTTGGCGCTGAACTCCAGCACATGCGGCAGCAGCAGCAGATCG
>JAJZRT010000024.1 GCA_021802595.1 Pseudomonadota bacterium | reverse complement strand
CCTGCCCGTATCCAGCACGGGGCATCTGATCCTGGTCGGGCAGCTGCTCAACTTCAACGACGACAAGGGCAAGGTGTTCGAGATCGCGATCCAGTTCGCTGCGATCCTGGCGGTGGTGTGGGAGTACCGGGCGCGCCTCGGGCACGCGCTGGTCAACGTGACGACCGAGCCGGCCTCGCGGCGGCTGGCGACCAACCTGATCGTGGCCTTCCTGCCCGCGGCGATCCTGGGCTTCCTGTTCATCAAGCAGATCAAGCACTACCTGTTCAATCCGATCGTCGTCGCCTCGGCACTGATCATCGGCGGGGTGCTCATTTTGTGGGCGGAGCGCCGCAAGCACGTCATCCGCGCGGAAACGGTCGACGACATGACCTGGCCCGATGCGCTGAAAGTGGGCTTCGCGCAGGCGCTGGCGATGATCCCCGGCACCTCGCGCTCCGGCGCGACCATCATCGGCGGGCTGTTCTTCGGCCTGTCGCGCAAGGCGGCGGCGGAGTTCTCGTTCTTCCTCGCGATCCCGACCATGTTCGCCGCGACCTTTTACGACGTCTACAAGAACTGGCAGCTTTTCAGCGCAAATGATATCGGCATGTTCGCCGTGGGCGGCGTCGCCTCGTTCATCTGTTCACTGCTGGCGGTGCGCGGCCTGATCCGCTTCATCAGCCGCCACGATTTCACCGTGTTCGCCTGGTACCGCATCGTGTTCGGCGTGCTGGTGCTGCTGTCGGCGTATACCGGGTGGGTGGACTGGGGTAGCGGCCACTAGGACTGAGCGGGTCCTTCGACAGGCTCAGGACGAACGGCCGCTAGGGAAGCGCTGAACAGGTCCTTCGACAAGCTCAGGACGAACGGCAACTTGTTGATTCCGTTCGTGGTGAGCCTGTCGAACCATGAGCGGAATCAACCTGTTCAGCGCTTCCCTAGCCTGCTTTCGGCGGGTTCTTGTCGAGTTTCCGTTGCAGGGTACGGCGGTGCATCTTCAATGCGCGCGCGGTGGCCGAGATGTTGCCGTCGTGCTCGTTCAGGACTTTCTGGATGTGTTCCCATTCCAGCCGTGCCACGGACAGGGGCTCGGGGCTGACTTCCATGGCGGCGTCGGGCTGGTCGCGCAAGAGCGCGGCGAGGATCTCGTCGGCGTTCGCGGGCTTGGCCAGGTAGTGCCGCGCGCCCAGGCGCACCGCTTCGACCGCGGTGGCGATGCTGGCATAGCCGGTGAGCACGACGATGGCGGGTGCGGGTGAGCGTGCCGCCAACTGCTCGACCACCCTCAGGCCCGACTCGCCCGGCAACTTGAGGTCGACGACCGCGTGGCTGGGAACGAAGCGCTCCGCCACCGTCCGCGCCTCATCCGCGTCGTGAGCGAGTGCCACCTCCACGCCGCGCCGGTTCATGGCGCGCGCCAGCGCAGCGGCAAAATCGGCATCGTCCTCGACGATCAGCAGTTTCATTTCCATGCAGAGGGTTTCCAGGGCAGGGTGATGCGCACGCGGGTGCCGCCGCCTTCGCGTTCGGTCAGGGCGAGGCTGCCGCCCAGCCGCTCCAGGGTGGCGTGGGTGAGCGCCAGGCCCACGCCCCAGCCGCGCCCCGGCTTGTCGCTGAACAGCACGCGTCCCGCCTGCGCCTTCTGTTCGGCAGAAAAGCCGGGGCCACGATCCGCAATCTCGATCGCCAGCGCCTCGGGACTGCTCGAAGCTTCGAACTCGACGGCGTCGGGCGAGGCGTCGGCCGCGTTGTTCAGCACGTTCAGGATCGCCTGTTCCAGGCCGTCGGGCGGGGTGAAGTCGCGCCGGTCGTGCGCCAGCCTGGGCCGGATCTGCGCATTGGGGCGCAGCACCTGCCAGCGCTCGATCAGCGAATTCAGCCAGGCGTCGAGCGGCTGCGCGGCGGGCGCGCTGTCGCGGGCGCGGGCGGCCAGCCGGGTGAGGATGGCCTTGCAGGCCTGGGCCTGTTTTTCGAGCAGATGGCAGTCGGCGCCGATGTCGGGATCGTTGGCGAATTCGCGGGCGAGTTCGTGCGCGGTGGTCTGGATGGTGGCAAGCGGCGTGGCAAGCTCATGTGCCGCCAGCGCCGCCTGGGTGCCGAGCGCGACGATCCGTTCGTCGCGCAGCTGCTTTTCGCGCAGGTCGGCCAGCTCCTGGTCGCGCGCGCGCAGGGCGGCGTGCATGCGGGTGACGAAAAACGCGATCAGCCCGGCGCTGACGAGGAAGTTGAACCACATGCCGCCCAGGTGCATGGCGGTGGCGGCGGCCGGGTCGGCCACCGCCAGCGGCCGGTAATAGAGCAGCAGCAGGCCATAGAAGGCCCCGGCCACCGCCGCCAGCAGCCAGACCCAGCGCGGGCGCAGGCTGATCGCAGCGATGACGACCGGCATCAGCATCAGCGAGACGAAGGGATTGGTCACGCCGCCGCTGAAGAACACCAGCACCGCGAACGCCGTCAGATCGGCCAGCAGGTGCGCCAGAAACTCCATCTGGGTGGCGGGCACATCCAGCCGCAGCCGCCATGCCGTGGCGAGCGAGAACAGTCCCATGAGCAGCAGCACCGTGCTCATGGGCAGCAGCGGCATCGGGATATGGAGACCCCGGTCGAGCCAGGCGATGCCTGCAGCCCAGCCGGCGATCAGCGACACGCGTACCGCCAGCAAACGTCCCAGCAGGGCGCGGGCGGGCAGGGTGGACAGCAGGGTGGAGGCGGTCGCGGACGACATGGCCGCCATTGTAATGCCCGCACCGCCGGGCGCTGCGGGCTGCGGCAATTTGTCCAATTGTGTGCTGGGCCAGTCCCGTTTAAGGTGTATTGGCGCCTGACCGCGCATACCCAATATTTTCCCGCCTGACCGGCGGGATTTTTTTGGGTGTTTGGAATTCAATGTTGAATCTGAGGCGGCGGCAACCGGCCAACTGCGGTCACTGAGTGAGCCGAAACCATGCGTTCCCAGACGGCCGGTGTGCCTTAGCAAGCTGCCTGCGGCTGAGCTGGCATGGTTGGCAAGTCATCGGCCTTTGCGGCCGTTCGGGAGCCTCATGCTGGATGGCCGCAATGAGGCAGTCTGCTGACCTTAGCGGCATCTCGTTACCGAAGATCAGTTCTCAAGCCTTACTCATCCTGCATCAGTAGAACCAGCATTTTTAAGATCTGCGAACTTTGCGGCCATTGTGGGGTTACCCCTGGTCAGCTTCTTCACGGTCAAGTCGTCGGCCTTATTGTTGGCAAGGCGAGCCTACCGTCCAGCTTCTCTTCCGGTAAATCCACCACCAGTTCCCGTTTGCGCAGGGCATCCAGGGCGAAGTCGGCAATGGCCTTCCGGCCGGTCCGCTCGGTGTAGACCTCACCGCTTCTCGGGTCATTGCCCGCCATGACCTGGGGGGCCACCTTAATCTTGAATTCCTTTCCGTCAGACAGCATATCCTCAAGCTCGTGAGGATCCGGGCAAATCAGTTTGACGTTTGCGTGGGTCTGCTTGAAGTTGAGCAGCCGGTTCCTCAGGGTCAGGTCGAGGAGTTTGCTCTTCCACTTGTTCACCCGGCCATCAATGATCCGCTCCGGGGTGCGGATCTTCTGTCCATCGGAGCCGAAAGAGGCAGCCGGAGAGGAATACTGAAGGTCCTCACCCAGCAAAGTGCTGTAGATATCTTTTGGGCCGTCGCCGACGAAGCCGAAGGCGACAGAATGAAAAAGGCCCCGGTGCACACGGGGCCTGGCTTCGGGGGCAGCCGCACTGCCTAGAATCGATAGCTTATGCCGGCATGGAGCGAGCGGCCGGGGCCGGGGACGGCGATTCCCCAGGGGATGCCGTTGATCGACATCGTCGTGCCCTGGCCGACATAGGCGCCGCCCAGCGGCAGCGCATAGCCGCGGTCGAGCAGGTTGTCGATGCCGACGTCGAGGCGGACCTGTTTCCACGCGTAGCTGCTGCGCAGATTGACGAGGCCGTAGCCCGAGGTTCCGATCTCGTTGCGGACATCCGAGAGCCGGGTCTTCGCCGCGACGAACTGTGTTTCCAGCGTATTGGTCAGGCGCCCGCGTTTTTGCGTCAGGGCCAGTTTCGCGTTCAGCGGCATGATGTTGTACAGGTTGTCGCCGGTATCCCGGTTCTCGCCGCGGACGTAATTCACGATGCCGCTCACGATGAAATCGCCATACGCCGGCGTGCGCGCGGCCAGGACATGGCCGGAGAGGTCGACGCCAACCAGGCGGGCCGACTGGTTGACGTACCTGAGCACGTTGAATTGCCCATCGGGGCAGCTGGCGGTATTGCAGGTGGCGTCGATGTAGTCGCGGACATGCGTGGCGTACGGCGCCACGCGCACGCCCCAGGTTTTCTGGCCGGCATCGTGCCAGTCGGCGGCGAAGCCCAGCGTGTGCGCCACCTCCGGCTTGAGATTGGGGTTGCCCACATAGCCGTTGCCGTCGCCGACGAAATTGTTCATGACCGCGGCCATCGACCAGGTCGACCAGGTGTAGCGCTCGTACAGGTTGGGCGAACGGGTCTTGCGGGCGATGCCCATTTCGTAGGTCTGGGTGGCGTCCGGGACATAGCGTGCCAGCGCGGTCAGATCCCAGTTGCGGTCGGTCCTGGCGCGATCGAGGGCGTTGAAGGCGGTCATGTCGGCGTACTGGTTTCCCGTGGCCGCGGGGGCCGTGTTGTAGCCGCGCACATCGCCGGTATCCATCATGACCGTCTCGTGGCGCAGGCCCAGCAGGCTCGTCCACTGCGGGCTGATGTTCGATTCCCACTCCCCGAACAGGGCGGCACGGTCGCGCTGGCCATGGTTGATGTTCCAGAAGGTGCCGGGCCACATGCTGGCGCCCGAAGGCGTCCACCAGTCGTCCAGGCGATAGGCCTGGTATTCGGCGCCGGCCCGCAGCGTGTCGCGCCGGGACAGCGGAACCTCGACGCTGGCCGCCACACCGGTGGTTTTTCCCTCGGTATACATCGGCATGCCTGCCGCGCAGGCGCTCGAGATGGGCGAACACGGGGTGCCCGGCACCGGTACGTTGGAGGCGCTGCCGTACCAGAACCGCTTGTCGTCCCCGAAATCCATTTCGTGTTCGGTCCGCTCGTGATAGACGCGCGCCTTCAGGACGCCCCACGCGTACTGCCCGGTATAGCCCAGGTTGACCTGATCGCTGGTGTTGTCGGTCAGGTCCATGCGCTGGTTCGGGAAATTCTCGTAGGGGATGTGCTGGTGCCCGAGCTTCAGGTCGAACAGATGGTTCCCTTTGCGCAGCGCAAAGTCGAGCGCCTGGTTGATCGACTTGTAGGCGGAGGAGCCGACCTCGTCGAGCGGCAGCGTATGGCCGATGCGGCCGGTCGCGGTCGTCGTCCTGAAGGCGTCGCCCGCCCTGTAGTTGTCCGACTGGGCGGTCGACCCGGTATAGCGCACGCTCAGTGTCTCGCTCGCCGTGCTGAGCATGGCATTGGCGCCCATGGCGTTGCCGTTGCTGCGATAGAAGGCGCCGACCTCGCCCTGGGTCAGGCGACCTTCGCCGGCGGCGGCAAATTGCGGCTTGGCCGATTCCACGATGACGGTGCCGCCGATGCTGTCGCCACCGACGCTGACGGGCGTGATGCCGGCGTAAACCCGGATGCGGTCGACCCGGGTGGGATCGATGGTGGAAAGCGCCGGGTTCATGTGGTTCGGGCAGGAGGCGATCAGATCCATGCCGTCGACCTTCGTTCGCAGGCGATCGTCGGCGAGGCCGTGGATCGCCGGCAGGCTGGACACCCCGCCGGCACCGTAGGCGCTGAGTCCGGGCAGGTCCTTGAGCAGGGCGGCCGTATCGCTGGTGGCCGGGCGCATGGGCTGCAGTTCGGCGGCGTCGAGCGTCAGGCTGCCGGGGTCGACGTCCGCCGGGCCCGACCCCACGACGACCACGGTCATGAGGGGCGTATCCGGGCGCGTTGCCGGTAACGTGTCCTGCGCGACGGCGGGGTACCACGGCGCCGACAGGGCAAGCGGGAGGGCAAGGGAGAGCGGTTTTCCGGACAACGTCATGTTCTTCTCGTGAGGGTTGAAACGGTTGCGAGTCTAAGGAGCTCGCCCGTGCACGAGAATGTGACAAATTGTCGCGAATCCGGGCCGTCGTGCCCTGGGCGGGCGGCGTGCGGCAATATGTCGCACGATCCGGCGTGCGCGATTTGTTATCGTGCGGCGACCCTGGCCCATAACGAAGACATCGATGCGATTCGCCCGCCCAACCTGGTTCATCCTGACCCTGCTGTCGCTCCCTCCAGCTGCCATGGCCAGCTGCGGCTCGGCGTTCTGCACGATCAATACCGACTGGGATACGCAGGCGCCGTGGCAGGACGCGGCCACGCGACTGGACCTGCGCATGGAATTTATCCATCAGGACCAATTGCGTTCCGGCACGGACAAGACCGTGGCCGCAGGGGTACCGGGCGAGCACGACGAGATCGGCACGCGCAACCGCAACCTCGTCGCGAGCCTGAGCCATGCCTTCAGCCCGGGCCTGAACCTGGCGCTGCAGGTGCCGGGCGTCTCGCGCGACCATTCCCATGTATTCAATGGGGCCGGCGGGCCCGAACCGGAAAGCTGGAACTTCACCCGGCTCGGCGACGTGCGGGTGCTGGCGCACCTGCGGCTGGACGACGCGCAGTCCGCGCACGACCGCTCCCACGGGCTGATCGGCGGCATCAAGCTGCCCACGGGCTCGATCGAGGTGCGCAATGCCGCGGGCGAACTGGCGGAGCGCTCCCTGCAGCCGGGCTCCGGCTCGACCGACCTGATTGCGGGCGGATTCGTCTCCGGACGTTTCGCGCAAACGCGCTGGCATACGCAGTTGAGCTGGCAGCACGCCGTCAGCGAGCGTGCGGAATACCGGCCGGGCGACAGTGTCGTCGTGGATGCGGGGGTGGCGTATCCACTGGGCGCGGTGCATGCCCTCGCGCAAATCAACCTGCTCTGGCGTGGGCATGACACCGGCCTCAATGCCGAACCGGCTGACAGCGGCGGGAAATACGTCTACTTTTCACCTGGCGTGGCGGTGCCGCTCGGCAGCGACACGCAGATTTACGGGCTGGTCCAGTTGCCGCTCTACCAGAATGTGAGCGGCGTGCAGCTGACCGCAGACTGGACCGCGACACTGGGCGTGACGATGCGTTTTTGAGAATGAGGAAAATGAAGATGAAGCGTTATGGATGGATGATTGCCGTCGCCACCGGCCTGGCCGCGCAAGCCGCCTGGGCCGCCAACATCAGCGTGACCGATGCCTGGGCCCGCGCCACCATGCCGGGCCAGCCCGTCAGCGGGGCCTACATGCAGATCCAGTCCGATGCCGATGCGCGCCTGCTCGGTGTCTCCAGCACGGCCGTGCCGCGGGTGGAGGTACACGAAATGAACATGGACGGCGGTGTGATGCGCATGCGCGAGGTGAAGTCGATCGATCTGCCGAAAGGCAGGACCGTCTCGCTCGAACCCGGCGGCTACCACATCATGCTGATGAGCCTGAAAAAGCCGATCGCGGCAGGCGATGCCATTCCGCTCACGCTGGTGGTGGAGTCGGGCGGCAAGCGGCAGACCGTCGAAGTGAAAGCCCAGGCACGAGCCATGGACGCCATGCAGCACATGCACCACTGAGCGCGTCCGTGACGCAGCAAGGCGGCCGCGCGCCGCCTTTTTTATTGGCGTAAAATTCGCGCAATCTTATCCGGAGCCGCCATGACCCTCTCCCATACCGCCGCCGAGAAGGCCAGCATCCTGTCCGAGGCGCTGCCCTACATCCAGCGCTTCTACGACAAGACCATCGTCATCAAATATGGCGGCAACGCCATGACCGAGCGCCACCTGATGGAGGCGTTCGCCAAGGATGTGGTGCTGCTGAAGCTGGTGGGCATGAATCCGGTGGTGGTGCACGGCGGCGGTCCGCAGATCGCCGGGCTGCTCGCGCGCATCGGCAAGCAGAGCGAGTTCATCCAGGGCATGCGCGTGACCGACGAGGAAACGCTCGACGTCGTGGAGATGGTGCTGGGCGGCCTGGTCAACCAGGACATCGTCACCCTGATCAACAAGCACGGCGGCCGCGCGGTGGGGCTCACCGGCAAGGACGGCAACTTCATCCATGCCAAGAAGATGCTGGTGCCGAGCAAGGAAAAGGCCGACGAGTTGCTCGACATCGGGCAGGTCGGCGAGATCACGGGGATCGATCCGGAAATCATCCAGGTGCTCGACGCGCGCGATTTCATCCCGGTGGTCGCGCCGCTCGGCTCCGACAGCGAGGGCAATGCCTACAACATCAATGCCGACGTCGCGGCGGGCAAGATCGCCGGCGTGCTGCAGGCAGAAAAGGTCATATTCATGACCAATACGCCGGGCGTCCTCGACAAGCAGATGCAGCTTCTGACCGGCCTCACCCCGCGCGAGGTCGACGAGCTGATCGCCGACGGCACCATTACCGGCGGCATGATCCCCAAGGTCGGCTATGCGGTCGATGCAGTCAACAGCGGCGTGAAGACCGCGCACATCATCGATGGCCGCGTCGAGCACGCGCTGTTGCTGGAGGTGCTGACCCCGGAGGGCGTCGGCACGCTGATCAAGCGGGCCTGACGGCCGGTCCGGAACCGTTTGAAGGGTCGACCGCACGGGATGGCCGGGGAGAGAAACGGCGTGAGATCGAAACGTCTGCGGAAGTGTGACCGTGTTCGCTAGGGCGTCCGTGCGCCAGTCGTTCGTGCCGGCCGCCATCCTGCTGCTCGGCCTGGGCCTGACCTACGTGCTGCAGGATGCCGCGCGCAGGTCCTACCACCAGGCGCTGCACGGCGAATTCGCGTTCCGCGCCAACGAGGTCGTGCGCGGCATCAACACGCGGATGACCAAATACGAGCAGATCCTCGAAGGGGCGGCCGGCCTGTTTGCCGCTTCCAGCGTGGTCGATCGCACCGAATTTGCGGATTTTGTGCGCACCCTGCGGCTGGACGAGAAGTATCCCGGCATCCAGGGGGTTGGCTTCTCGCAGTGGGTGCCTCCCGGCGAGAAGGCCGCGCACGTCGCGCGCGTGCGGGCCGAAGGCTTTCCGCAATACGACATCCGCCCCCCGGGCACGCGCGACGCCTATACCGCCATCGTCTATCTCGAGCCTTTCGACTGGCGCAACCAGCGCGCCTTCGGCTACGACATGTATTCCGAACCGGTACGCCGCGCCGCCATGGAGGAAGCGCGCGACGGCGGCACGACCACGATCTCCGGGAAAGTCAGGCTGGTGCAGGAGGTCGGGCAGAGCGTGCAGGCCGGCTTCCTGATGTACCTGCCGACCTACCGTCCCCGTGCACCACACGAAACCCGCGCGGAGCGACGCGCGAATCTCGTCGGCTGGGTCTATGCGCCGTTCCGCATGAACGATCTGATGCAGGGGGTCCTCGGCACGCATTTCGGCGAAATCAGCGACGTGCTCGATCTGGAGATCTACGATGGCGAGCAGCCGCAGCCGGGCGCCCTCATGTTCGATTCGGACGGCCGCATCAGTCCTGCGAATGCCGCATTCCAGGTAACCAGGCCGCTGTCGCTGTTCGGCCATCGCTGGACGCTGGTGATCAGTTCGCTGCCGGCGTTCGACGCGCGCCAGCGGGCCGATTGGGCGAACATGATCGCGCTCGGTGGCAGCCTCGGCAGCGCCATGGCCGCGCTGGTCGTGTGGCTTCTGCTCACCGGGCGGGCGCGTGCGCTGGCGCTGGCCGAGCGCATGACCGCCGACCTGCGTGAAAGCGAGGAGAGGCAGCGACGCCTCAATCGCGCACTGCGCCTGCTGAGCGCGTGCAATACCGCGCTGGTGCATGCCCGGGAGGAGCACGCACTGCTGAGCGAAATCTGCCGTCTGTGCGTCGAGACCGGCGGCTACCTGATGGCGTGGGCCGGCTATGCCGAGCACGATGACGCGCAGACCGTGCGCCCGATCGCGCAGTCCGGCTACGAGAACGGCTACCTCGACGCCATCCGGGTCAGCTGGGGCGACGGCGCGTTGGGGCAGGGACCGACCGGCACCGCGATCCGGACCGGCACGGCCTACGTCAACCAGAACGTGCTGACCAATCCGAAAATGGCGCCGTGGAGGGAGGCGGCCATCCAGCGCGGCTACCAGGCCAGCATTGCGCTTCCGCTGATCGGCAATGCCGAGGTGCTGGGCGCGCTGAGCATCTATGCGCGCGAGGCGGATGCCTTCGACCCGGAAGAGGTGGCGCTGCTGGAGGAGCTCGCCAGCGATCTCGCCTACGGCATCGTGACCCTGCGGGCACGGGCGGAACACGAGGCGGCCAAGGAGAAGCTGGCCTTCCTGGCCCAGTTCGATCCGCTGACCCATCTGCCCAACCGCCTGCTGCTGCGCGACCGTTTCGAGCACGCGGCGCTTGCCGCGCAAGGCGGCAGCGCCACGATGGCGATGCTGTACCTCGACCTGGACAACTTCAAGCAGATCAATGACGGTCTCGGCCACGAAACGGGAGACAAGGTCCTCGTCGCCGTGGTCGGGCGGCTGCAGCAGTGCATTCCGGCGACCGCGACGCTGAGCCGGCTGAGCGGCGACGAGTTCGCCATCCTGTTGACCGGACTGCGCGATACGCCCACGGTGGTCGGGGTGGCCAATGCCATTCGCGACCACTTTGCCGACCCCCTCATCGCGGACGGCCATGCGCTGAACCTGACCTTCTCGGTCGGGATCAGCCTGTTCCCGGCCGACGGCAGGGACTTCGACACTCTGCTCAAGGCCGCCGATGCCGCCGGCCAGAGCGCCAAGGCCGCCGGCCGCGACACCTACCGCTTTTTCACGCAGGGAATGAATGCCGACCTGCAGGAGCAGATGCGGCTCACCGGGGAGCTGAACCGGGCCGTCCGGCTACGCGAGTTCCAGCTTTACTTCCAGCCCCAGGTCGATCTCCGCCATGGCCGGATAACGGGCGTGGAAGCGCTGATCCGCTGGCAGCATCCTGTCGAAGGCCTGGTGTCGCCGGCCCGCTTCATTCCGCTGGCGGAACGCAGCGGCCACATCGTGCAGATCGGCGAGTGGGTGCTCAACGAGGCCTGCCGGCAAGCCCGGCACTGGCAGGATCAGGGACTGGCGCCGCTGGTGGTGGCGGTCAATCTCTCCGCGATGCAGTTCAAGCGTGGCAACGTGCTGGGCATGGTGTCCGCGGCGCTTGCCGACTCGGGCCTGCCGGCGGATTGTCTGGAACTGGAACTGACCGAATCCATCCTGCTGCAGGATGTCGACACGACGATGGAGACGCTGCGCGGCCTGAAGGCGCTGGGCACGAAACTTTCCATCGACGATTTCGGGACGGGCTACTCCAGCCTTTCCTATCTCAAGCGCCTGGATGTCGACAAGCTCAAGATCGACCAGTCGTTTGTCCGGGATGTGCTGGCCGACGGGGACGGCGCGTCGATCGTCCAGGCCATCGTCCAGCTGGGGCACATCCTGCAGCTGGAGGTGATCGCCGAGGGCGTGGAAACCGGTGCCCAGCTGGCGTTCCTGCGCGCGTCCGGCTGCGATGAGGCGCAAGGCTATCTGTTCAGCCGCCCGGTTCCGGCCGAGGCGATGGCCCAGTTGATCCGGCAGGGGTTCCGCTGGCCGGCGGTATAATTTCACCGCCTGCAAAGGGCAGCCAGCGTCCGGGTGAAGCGCATCGTATGCCGGGCCGTGGCGGAGTCATGACACTGAAGGTTGACCAATGGAACAGCAAGATCAAGGGGTGGAGCATCGCCAGTGCGATGTGGTGGTGATCGGTGGGGGGCCGGCCGGGTCGACGGTGGCGCCGCTGCTGGCGGAAAAGGGCTATCACGTGGTGCTGCTGGACAAGGCGCGCCATCCGCGTTTCCACATCGGCGAATCGCTGTTGCCAGCCAATCTGCCCCTGTTCGAGCGGCTCGGCGTCGCGGACGAGGTGGAGGCGATCGGCATGCAGAAGTGGGCAGCCGAATTCGTGTCGCCCTGCCATGACAGGACGCAGGTCTTCCATTTCGCCGAGGCCTGGGACAAGTCGATGCCCTATGCCTACCAGGTCAAGCGCGCCGAGTTCGACGAGATCCTGATCCGCAACGCCGGCAGGAAAGGGGTCGAGGTACACGAGGGCTGCAGGGTGACCGCGGTCGATTTCCTGCCGGACCAGACGGCGACGGTCCGCGCCCGCCACGACGACGGCCGCGAAACGGCATGGCAGGCACGCTTCGTCGTCGACGCCTCGGGCCGCGACACCTTCCTGGCGCATCGTTTCCAGATCAAGCGGCGCAATCCCCGGCACAACAGCTCGGCGGTCTATGGCCATTTCGCCCATGCCCGCCGCCATCCCGGCCAGGACGAAGGCAACATCACGATCTTCTGGTTCGAGCACGGCTGGTTCTGGTTCATCCCGATGATGAACGACACCACCAGCGTCGGCATGGTCACCTGGCCCTACCACATGAAAACCAAGGGCTCGCGCAGCCTGCAGCAGTTCCTGCTGGACAACATCGCGACCTGCCCGGAACTGGCGGCGCGCCTGCAGGATGCGCGCCTGATGACCGAGGTCGAGGCGACCGGCAATTTCTCGTATGTTTCCGAACGTACCCATGGGGCCAACTACCTGCTGCTCGGCGATGCCTATGCCTTCATCGACCCGGTGTTCTCGTCCGGCGTGTGGCTGGCGATGAACAGCGGCGTGATCGGCGCCGAGGCCGTCGACGCCTGCCTGGCGGACCCGGCCGCCGCGCCGGCGGCATTGAAGCGTTTCGATGTGCTGATGCGGCGCGGCCCGAAGCAGTTCTCGTGGTTCATCTACCGGGTGACCAACCCGATCATGCGCGACTTCTTCATGGGGCCGAAGAACGTCTTCCGGGTGAAGGAGGCGCTGCTGTCGGTGCTCGCCGGCGACATCTTCGGCCGGACGCCGATCTGGCGCTCGATCTGGGTCTTCAAGGCGCTCTACTACGCCGCCAACGTGTTCCAGCCGCAACGCGCCTTCATGGCATGGAAACAGCGGCGCTTCAATATCCGCAAGGTCGACGATCCGGCCCTGTACAACGCATAGTGACGCTGCAATTCCGTTCCTCGCCGCTCGCCGTGTCGCACGTGACCGGCAGCGAACTCGGTGGTGCCCTGCTCGGCCGCGCAGTCGCCGTGGCCGCTGCCGGCTGGCCGCTGCAGGCGATCAGCGCGCCCTTGCTGGGGGCCGACATGGCCGCCGTGCAGGAAACCTGGCTGCGCGCCGCCGGGCCCTTGCAGCATGGCGTGAGCGAGGGCATTGCCTGGCGGCGCGCGGGTGACGCCCTGTTCGGCGTCATCGATCTGGACGAGGCCGAGTTCGCCGCCGCCGGCCGTCCGCCGCTGCAGGCGGCGAGCGAAGCCGCCTACGATCGCATCTTCCGCCTGCTCGAGGCGCAGCAGCTGCCGCATCTGTGGCGCGTGTGGAACTACATGGCCGACATCAATGCCGAGACGCACGGGCTGGAGCGTTACCGCCAGTTCAATGTCGGCCGCCAGGACGCCTTCCTCGCCCATCACCGCAGCGCCACCGGCAATGTGCCCGCCGCCTGTGCCATCGGGCTTGCCGACGGTCCGCTGTCGATCGCCTTCCTCGCCGGCCAGGCGCCGGTGGTGCCGTTCGAGAACCCGCGTCAGGTCAGCGCCTATCACTACCCGAGCGAATACGGACCGCGCGCGCCGACCTTCTCGCGCGCCGCGCTGGTCCAGCCGTCCGGTCAGGAGCTCCTGTTCGTCTCCGGTACCGCGAGCATCCTCGGTCACCGCACGATGCATCCCGATGACGTCGCCGCACAGGGCCGTGAGGCGATGGCCAACATCGCGGCGGTCGTCGCCGAGGTCAATCGCGCCGTGCGCTCGCGCCCGTTCGCGCTCGACGAGCTGGTGTACCGCGTCTACGTGCGCCATGCGGCCGACTTCCCGGTGGTGCGCGACGCGCTCGCGTCCCGTCTCGGCGCGGCCGAGGTGCGCTACGTGCAGGCCGACATCTGCCGCGCCGACCTGCTGCTCGAAATCGAGGCGATGGCCACGCACGCACTGGGGCAGGACTGATGGCCGCGGCAAGCGGCGTCGCCGTGTACTGGATCCTGGACGAGACCTCCATCCGTGTGCGCATCGATGAGTGAGCGGCGGCCGGCGCGCAACCCGCTATGGGCGGCCTACGAAACGCTCGCCATGCTCATCGGCCTGGGCGCACTGGCGGCGATCTGCCTCCTCTGGCTGCCGTTCGCGATGCTGCTCCACCCGCTGCTGCCGCGCCGCATCGGCCAGCCACTGGGGC
>JAJZRT010001040.1 GCA_021802595.1 Pseudomonadota bacterium | reverse complement strand
GCGGTGGAATACAGCAAGCTGGCGGCGGCCTCGGCCGAGCATCTGCTCGACAAGGACTATGCCGCGGCGATCTTCACCAAGGCCGGCGAGAGGCTCTCCAGCGTGCCCGACCTGCTGTCTCTGGCCAGCGAAGTGACCAAAACGCTGGGCGACCCGACGCGCGCCAAGGCCCTGTACGAGCGCGCGCTGGCCGGCGCCACCGACTTCACCGCCGCCAAGACGCTGATCGAGTCGGCCAAACAGGCGGGTGACGCCGCCTTCATGCAGTCCGCCCTGAAAAAGGCGGGCGACCTGGCGACCGCGACCGGCGAATACATCGAACTGGCCGAAGGGCTGGCAGGCGTGGGCGACAAACCGGGTGCCGCAGCGCTGCTCGACAAGGCGGAGGACGCCGTCGCCGGCCTCGACGAGATGCAGAAGCTGGTGGCCGCGGTCGAAGCCCATCTGGCCGACGACACCGAACGGCTGACCCGCGTCAAGGCCAAGCTGGAAAAGCGCCAGGCCAACCACGCGCGTTATCTGGAATTCCAGCAGCTCGAAAAGGACGCCACCAGCGTCAAGCAACTCCTCGCGCTGGCCGAACGCGTGCGGCTGGAACTGGAAGACCCGTTCTATTCCGCCAAGCTGATCGAGGCTGCCGAAAAGCTGCTCGACGGCACCGGTTACCAGTTCTCGCGTTACAAGCCGATCCTGCTGGCGGTGGACAAGAACCTCGACGACACCGACTGGCTCTCCCGCCTGCTCGACCGCGCGGCCGAAAACGCCACCGACTTCATCGCATTCAAGGATCTGGTGGTCACCGCCGCACACCTGCAGCACCGCGAACTGGGCGTCGCCAAGGCGCGCGCCTACCTCGCCGCGCGCGAGGCTGCGCTGGCGGCGGATGCCAATGCCACGGTATACGACATCGCCAAGCTCGCCGAAGCGAGCTTCGCTGCGACGCAGGATTCGACGGAGGCCGGGCGTCTGCTCGAGACCGCTCGCGCCCAGGCCAGGGATCACTTTGCGCTGACCCACATCGGCCGGCTGTATGCCGCCATGGGCAACAGCGCCCGTGCGGACGAGCTGTATGCCGCGGCCGCGGCCGCCTGCCCGAATGGCGACGCCTGCATCCAGTTCATCGACCGCTTGAAAGGGTTTGCCCTGCCCGCCGCAACACTGAAAAAGTGGTATGCAGAATGCGGCACGCATCTGAGCAAGCCGGCCGACAAGCTGCGCTGGGCCGAGGGCATCGCCGATGCGCTCAACGACAAGGCCTGGGCAAGCGAAGTGTATGGCCAGATCGCCGGACAGTTCAGCGGCGCCGAGGCAGCGCGCTTCGAGCTTTCACGCCGCTCGCGCGCCGATCTGAATTATTTCGGCGCCAAACGCCGCCATTAAACCGGTGTGACCCAGCCGTTTCCCCGCAATACCCCTGAAAACAGCCCGGTTGCACGGGCTGTTTTTATTTGTACACTCCAGATCAAGCCGTCTTCCGGAGCGTGTCATGCTTGAACTGTCTGCCCTCATCGACACAGTGCAAAAGAATTGCACCATCGCCGACGCCCGCCACGCGCGCGACATGACGATGTGCACCTTCCTGCTGGAAATGCGCGAGTACTACCGCTGGGAAATGGAAATCCCCTACGGCGCGCGCCTGCCCAAGGACGAACTCGGCGACTGGCTGAACGCACGCGAAAGCCTGTGGGATTCGGTCGAGGAGGAGGATTTCGCGCCGCTGCCGCTCACCGAGTCCGGCATCGACCCGTTCGAGGCCGATGACATCAACCGCGCGCTGATCCCGCAGGGGCTGGTCTACAGCAGCGGGCTGGGGCATTTCCGCAAGCCGCATTTCGTGCTGGCCGAACTCAAGCGCGCCGAGGTGCGCGACGGCGTGCAGGTGCTGGTGGCCGGCTGTGAATATGCACGCGACCTGATCGCGCCGCCGGCGGCGATGCGCGACGGCGCCATCTTCCTGCGGATGGACGCGGTGCGCCGCCTGCTGTGGAACAAGTTCGAGGAATGGCAGTGGAAGGAAAAGGACACCGCGCTGGGGCGCGCGTTTGCCCATTACGATTTCGAGCGAGACATCGAGCGCGGCCTCGACCGCATGGCCGAGGCCGAGAGCGAGGCGATGATCCTGCACGAGATCGGCGAGGCGCGTGCGGAAACGCTGCTAGGCGAGGAGTGGAACGCCATGCTTGGCCAGCTCACCTCGCGGCACGCCGAACTGCTGGTGCGCGCGGTGCGCGACCATCTGGCCGACTGCCTGGTGACGCTGCCGACGCTGCTCGAGCGCGAGGCCGTCGGCTCGCTGCATTTCTATCTGGCGAATCTTTCGGGGCTGCGGCGCGCCCTGTTCCCGGCATTGTCGCTGGCCTACGAAAACTGGCTCGATAGCGGCGACACCACCCGACTGTCCTCGGTGGTAAAGACCGCCGAGGCGCACTGGCTGGATGCGGCGCGCCGGCTGGCAACACCCTGTCACTGTGAGCCGGCGCAGGCAGACGCCCGGATCAACGCACTGGCCGTTGGCGACCTGGCCACCCTGAAACTGTAGCCGCCAGCGTGCTGGCGAAAAAAACGGGCGTCGAACGCCCGTT
>JAJZRT010001039.1 GCA_021802595.1 Pseudomonadota bacterium | reverse complement strand
TCCGGCGGCAACACCTTACCGGGCGCTGCTGGCGCGTCTGCGCCAGCACGGCGTGATCGTGTTGCCGCCGCCCGAGGGGTATGGCGTTGCGGAATTCATCAATGCCGGCCATTTGAACGACCGGGGCGCGCAGCGTTACAGCACCGAGCTGGGGCGCCAGCTCGCAGCGAGAGGCGTTCGATAAGCCCATGCTATTCAGCTCGCCGACTTTCCTGCTGTTCTTTTCCGTGCTGCTGCTGTTCTATGCGGGAGCACGCAATTATCGCGAGCGTGCCGCCGTCATCCTGACGGGCAGCCTGATTTTTTATGCGTCCTGGAAGCCGGCCTACCTCGTCCTGCTGGCGACGTCGGTCAGTCTCAACTACCTGATTTACTCCGGCCTGTCGGCCACGCGCAGCAAGCCGCTGCTGGTGGCGGGGCTGGTGCTGAACCTGGGATTCCTGGGCGTCGTCAAATATCTCGGGATGGCGCTGGAAACCCTGTGGGGGCTGGGCGCCTGGCTCGAGCTTCCGCAGGCCGGCGCGCCACCCGGCTGGGCCGACTGGGCCTTGCCGCTGGGCATCAGCTTTTATACCTTCCACATGCTGTCGGTGATGATCGACGTCTACCGTGGCGAATGGACGCACCGCATCTCGTTTCGCGCCTGGTGGCTGTACGTGACGTTCTTCCCGCACATGATCGCCGGTCCCATCCTGCGCGCATCTGAACTGGTCGAGCAACTGGAGGATCTGCAGCCGCTGAAGGCGGCGTCCGTCAAGCTGGGCGCACTGGTTTTCATGGCTGGCCTGATCAAGAAGGTGCTGTTTGCCGACAACCTGTCGCTCTTGACCGATGAATTGTTCAGCCATCCCGAGGCGCTCGATTTCTACATGGCGTGGCTCGCCACGACGGCATTCGCGCTGCAAATCTATTTCGATTTCTCGGGCTACAGCGAAATGGCCATCGGCCTGGCGCTGGTGTTCGGCGTGACCTTGCCGCGCAACTTCCTTCATCCCTATACCAGCCGCAGTGTGCGTGAGTTCTGGCAGCGCTGGCACATCACCCTGTCGCGCTGGTTGCGTGACTATCTCTATTTTTCGCTCGGCGGCAACCGGCGCGGGAAGCTCCGCAACCTGACCAACCTGATGATCACCATGCTGCTCGGCGGACTCTGGCATGGCGCCGCCTGGACCTTCGTGTTCTGGGGATTTCTGCATGGCGCCTATCTGGTGCTGCATCGCCTGCTGCTCGACCTGTATGCGCGGCTGGGCGTGCGGGCGAATTCCGTCAGCGCGCGGGGGCTGTCCTGGCTGGGCTGGCCGCTGACGCTGGCGCTGGTGTGGGTCAGCTGGGTGTTTTTCCGGGCGCACTCGTTTCACGATGCATGGATCATTGTGGCCGCAATGCTGGGGCTGGGCCATGCAGCCGAGGTCACGGTGGTGCGCAGCTACGTGCACCTGCTGGTATGGGGAAGCCTGCTGCTCACCTTGCTGGAGCCGCATATCGAACGCGGGCTGCGGAATGGCCTGCACCGCTGGGGGCAATTGCACTTCACGCTGCGCGGCACGGCTTACGCGGGCCTGGCGCTGATGCTCATTGTCTTCGGCGGCAGCAGCCAGAAATTCATCTACTTCGATTTTTGATCTTGCCGGCAGGCGCTCGTCTCAGTGTTCGTTCGCCTGCAGCCATTGTTCCAGCATCATGGTCACCCAGATCATCACGCCGTAGTAGCTGGCGTGGGGTCCGCGCTGCATGGCCAGCATATGGTCCAGGTACGCCGGCTGGAGCCAGCCGCGCTGCTTGAAGTCCGACAGGCTGTCGCCGACCAGGTCGCCGAGCGGGGCGTATTGGGTGCTCCACACGCCGAACGGCAGGCCGAAGCCGTGCTTGCTCTTGTTGATGATCTTCTCCGGCAGCAGGTCGCGTAGCGCTTCCTTGAAGAACCAGCGCAGCTTCTGGCCGCGCACCTTGTAATCCACCGGCAGATGGTTGGCAAAGGCGACCATGCGGTCGTCGAGCAGGGGATAACGCACCTCGATCCCTGCCGCCTCGGTCATGGTGCCGACCTTGCGCAGGTCGTTGTCGGCCAGGGTGAACTTCAGGTCCACGTGCATCATGCGGTTGATGTAATGGTCCGAGGCGGTGCGCGCGTACACCTCGGTCAGTGCGGCGTCCGCCGTCGAAGGATCGACGGCCCGGATGAAATCCGCGGCGAGGATCTGGTCGAGCGGCGTGCGGTGCAGGAAGTTGTAGCTTTCCAGGCGCAGCGGCAGCCCCATGTTGGCCTGGCGTACGTAGCTTTTCAGCTTGGACAGCGGGAAGCGGTCGGACAAACCGGGAAGATGGGCAATCGGTTCCACCACGCCGCGCCGGATTGCCGCGGGCAGATGGAAGTAGTTTTCAAACAGTTTCTGCTTGGCGTAGCGCGCATTGCCGCCGAAGATCTCGTCGCCGCCGTCGCCCGCCAGCATGCGCTCGAACCCTGCTTCGCGCGCGGCCTGGGCGCAGAAATAGGTCGGCACTGCAGAGTCGTTGCCGAACGGCTCGTCGTATTCGTGCGCGATGACGGGAATCGCGGTCACGATGTCGGCAGGCTTCAGGTAG
>JAJZRT010000023.1 GCA_021802595.1 Pseudomonadota bacterium | reverse complement strand
GGGAGCTTGAGGGTTTTAGTGAGCATGACCATGACGGCATACTACATCATCTTACAACATACCGCAAGATATGTGCGGCTTATATCCCCATGCCTGAAGGCAGGGGCTTTACACCGCTTTTGGTAATAACAGCCGTGCTGCGCACGCCAGCCTGTGTAAAAGCCCACGATTGAAAACAATTCAGTCATTGCATGCACTCCAATCTGGCAGTTGCCTGTTCTACTGCAGGGCCGCAGGAGGGGATTATCAAAATTAGCAAGATTTGCTAACACCTTCGGCGCCGGGACCGTCAGAGGCAATACGGGCCCCTGGCCCGCCGGTGCATGTATGGGCAGGGTCAGAGGGAACTTCGCTCGTCTGTTCATCGACCACGCGCATAACGGCATCGCGTTCGAGGCACATATCGACGATGCGATAAGGCGGCCGCCAGTCGTGCACCGCGATCTCCCGCCGAAGGACCAGGGCCATCAAGGTGCTTAGGACATGGCGATCCAAGGGATAGTCCTGCTGCAAAGACTGCAGGCTGATCAGGGGGGGAGGGGCCGCCTCGCGTCGTACAAGAGACCATAGTTGGTCGTACAGGTGCTGAATATCCCAGGGCGCGTACCGACGTGCCTCGGGTGCCGAACGGCTCCACGGCTTGAGCAGGCGCTGGTCCAGCAGAACCTGAGCCAGTTCTGGCGATCCGAAAAGTTCTTGCAGTGCCTCCACGGAACGCGCTTCGCTAAGCAACCGCTTGGCCAACAGCAGCTCGTCCGCGTCGTAGCACCAATCCTCAGTCGATTTGCTGATCCACCCCGTGGCCCTCTGATAATCGCTGAACTCGGATACGGTGACTTTCAGGTAGCGTACGGCTTGGTCTTGCGTTTTCGCGTAGGGCATAAACCTCCCCAAGACATGTGCAGCCATAAGAACCGGCTTGTCGGGGTCACCGCCCAGGATGGTGCTGAGAATGCGTTCATTCAGCTTGCGCCACTCCAGATAGGCCCGAAGCCGTTGGGTTTTCAGGGTGGGGCTGATCCGTTCCAGATAGGGCCATCGGGCACAGAGGGCCTCGCAAACTGTGTGCGGATCGAGATGATCGACGCGCCAGGCCGTGGCCAGGCGCTCAAATCCGGCCAAGCGCTCTGCGGCAGACAACGCATCATTGCGCTTCGGCACATAGAGCAACTTCGCGTAGGGCACCAGGGCGGCTGCCGCCAGCAGAAAGAGGTAGCCGCAGTCGTTGAGGTCCAACTCGACTTGGCGGGCGCCGGGTCCCAACAGCAGGCCACGGTGCTTGGCGAGCGACCTTGCCATGTCGAGCGCCGCCTGGGTGACAGGGCGGGCTTCTGTCCGATTGAAATGCTGCCCGCAATGGTGGCAGCGGCCAACCGAGAACCGGTCATTGGCAATGGCACGGCGGCATGCTGGGCACGTATCGATCAAGGCCACGCCATGCTTCACGCAGACGGGTAGATACGCCAGTAGCCAGGAGTCGTGGACAGGCTGGCCGTCCTCGATGCAGCACGGGCACACCTGGGCGCGCCTGGTCATCAGCACTTCATCATAGAGCCCTTCGCCGTCGATCCAGTAAAACTCCGACTCCGAAGAGGGCATAGTCCTCCAGGCCCGCTCCAGCAAGGCACCCGGGCGGGTTGGGATCAAGCGTTCCAGGACGGCGAGAAGCTTGGGGTGTTGAACCAGTTCCAACGCGTTGCGGGGTTTCACACCGGTGTGGCGATCCAGAAGTTCGGCGAGCCAGGCGAACTTCGGCACGCCGTTGCCCTCGCACAGACGGACGAAATATCCGCCCAGCAGGGGCTCGCCGGGATTGGGCGTGATCGGCGCTAAAAAACTCATCGCACTCTCAGCGCCGCGGCGGAAGTGAGTCCAGCACACGCGCCACCTGTTTACTGACTTCCGATGCCGACAACTCGAAGGGATTTATGACCGGTGTCAGACGCGAGGCGTCGCTTTGCAGCTCCTTGAATGCGCCACTCCAGTGATCCAGCGACACCCTGTCAGAACCCTGGCGGAACGCCACGATGACGGCATTCTTGGCGAGCCAGAAGATGGTATCCGGGCTGCCCAGCGATCCCAGCCAGATGCGCTGCATCATGTGCCTAGTATCGATCGTTGCAGTAGGTGCCTGGGGTACCAGCTTAGCGATCTGACTGAGCATGGCGTTCAGCTCGGACAAATCGAAATCGTCTGCCAAAGAATAGAAGGGCAAGGACTTTTTGCGCTTAAAACGCCGCTTGAGTTCGGTGCTACTTTCCACGTACTCGAGGATGCTTTCCAGCCCGACTAGGCCAATCGGCCAACGCAACAGGTTGTGGAGAGCCTTCAACCATTGCGCGGCGAGGCGGTGCTGCCGAGGGGTTTTGCCGTCGAAGAGGTGGTGAAACTCATCAAAAAGTATGATGATCACCCGGCGCAGCTCCAACGCCAGCGGCAGGCGCGCCATCTTGTCCCTGTAGCGCCCCATGCCGGCGAATTCGTCCTGGCAGGCGATCAGCACCTGGTCGACCATGCGATCCAGCGTCGGGTCCTCCGGCGTTTTTACGATCAGGACCGGGATCGCGTTCGGGTCATCCGGACAGAGCCGCTGCTTCATTTCCAGCTGAAAACGGTCGAGCATGTAGGTCTTCCCCGCGCCCGAGGGGCCGGTGAGGCACATGTTCCACTGCGACTGGCCCGGAGAGGACATGTATACCGACTCCCTAAGCATTGTGAGAGCCTCCTCACTGGCGCGCAGCGGGATATACAGCCTGTCGAGGGCGTCGGTGATTACTTTGGCGCGCGCCAGGTAATCAGGAATAAGAGGCAGATCGCTCATGGCTTGTTTGCGTTGGCTTTTTCTAGGGCGGCATCCATGCGCGCATTTAGGTCGTCGACTTTTTCCTTGAGAACGGCGCTACTTTGCTGACGGTCCGGCACCGACGTTTGAGTTCCGTTATCCAATATTTCACGCGCCATCTGCGCGTGCTGCCGGCGCAATTTTTTGCCCCGCACGCTGGATTCGTTCATAGCCTCGGCAAGTTGGTGTCGTGCCTGCGTGCGCTGTTCTGCGGAGTCCGGATTCATGCCATTTTTTTTCATGTAGTCGCGCACCATCTTATGTAGGGACAAGGGTTGCGGGGTGGCATAGTGAGTGAGGCAGGGCACCGGGAATGATTTGTTGGTGCGGGGATCAATGACGCGCAGGGTGCGGATATCCAGCGGATTGATTTTGATCGTGACCTTGTTTTTTTTGGGCATCTGGTTCCACAAATCGCCCAGCTCGGCGCAGTTATAGCTCTCGCGCTCGAACTGGAACCCGCTCTGCTGCAGAGTGGCCTGGCCGGTCAGAGCGAACACGGCGTTGAACTCATCCAGGTCTGCCGGCAAACGTGCCGGCCATCTCGCCGTGCCCTGGAGGAACCGATCCAATGGCGTACCAGGCTTGTTTCGGCGTGGCGTCAGGTTGTGAATATCGTTGACGTACCGCTCAAAAGCCCTGCAAAAGTCGTCGTACGGGATCGAGGCGGTATGCTCGGCGTTATATTCGACCTTGGAGGTTTGCTTGCCGAAGGTGGTGCCGGGCAGCCAATGGATGAACCTCGTGTTCATTGTTCGGCCGATCCGTTCGATGGTGCCCTTGTACCAGGGCTCCCTCGGGGGCATGCGCATGATTTCGGAGCCAAGCGCAAGGCAGGCGTCGGAGACTGCATATGAGGTCAGATCCAGGCCATTGTCCATGGCGATGGAGTCGGGTATGCCATGGCAGGGCCATGGCTTGGGCCGTTCATTTATTTCCATCATGAGTTCCTTCGTAGGGGAGCGGCCACGGGCTGCCCCAAGGGTATCGATCTACTTGGATGTGCGGTTGCGAGCCAGAATGCGGAGCGAGATGAGCTGGTAGTAGCGCTCGCAGATTTCGGACGTTAGGCTTGGTCGGCCGACGTCCATCTGCGTTCCAGCCATTGAGCCTGCGAATCGACGCATCAACTCGCGTTCGACAAACCTCGCTATGTGCTCATAGTTCGCCTTTCGCCGAGGACTCTGCAGTGGCTCGCGGTGGATCTCCAGGCCGAGGTCCTGCGATGCATCAACGACTGACTTCGGTATGCGGCGCCCGTGGTCGAGCATGACGCCAGTGATGTGGCGACCAGGCATCAGGATCACGGGCCTACGTTTGGCCGAGCGACGTTTAGACATGGCCGGCCTCCGTCTTGGGCAGGATCGCATGGCGCAACGCGGCGAGCACGGACGTCGCGCAGGGCGGGGCGAAGCTGATGTGGTAACCCAGAATGGCCCCGCTGTAATGATCGACCACGATGGTGATCCAGGGCCTGGGCAGCAGGGCACCGGTCTCGGGGTCGACCAGGTAGACGTCAGCCAGGAAGTGATCTATTTCGACGCGCTCCAGCGGGCGCGTCGTCGTGACTCCTGCCATGCGCGGTGCGCGCAACTTGTTAGCCACTTTTTTGCCAAAACGGCGCTGAAGCAGCTGGTGCTGATCCAGATACTTCGCCGCCTTGCGAAAAGTCTCATATGAGATTTTTAGGGTCTTGAGAGTGCTTTGGGGTTCGGTTTTCACGTTTTGATCCTTTCGGCTTTTTGGCGCGCGGATTTGCGCATGGTTGATTTGCGGGGCTTGCGCGCCGCGTCGTGCGTGATGATCTGGGGGATGGGGCCGCGTGCCAGCGCCGGCTTGCCCTCGATGGTCCGATAGGCATCAAACCCGTGCTCTTGGGCGAGCTGGGCCATGACGTGGTCGTACGCGCCATAGAGGGTCGCGCCCGGGTTGCTGCCCAGGGCGTCCATCAGCTTTTGTTCGAGCGCCTCGCGCAGGTCGAGGTTGAGCCCCGACCTGCGTTGATGGCTTATGCGCGCCTCCCCAAAAAACACATCGGCGTTGTGGCCGGACGTGATGTACGTGCGTAGCCAGCGATAAACCGAGTGGGGCGAGGGGGGTACCGGGTCGGCCAGGCGCTCGGCAACCACCTCGATCACCTTGCGGAAAACGGCTGACTTGGGGCTGACGGGGACGTACGGAATCAGCGCCTTGGCATAGGCGAGGCAGCGCTCTCCTTTGGCCCGTTCCTCGGCTGGCAGGGCACCCAGGTCAAGCAGGGGCTGCTGCGTCGGGGAAGGGTCCTGCGGGTCAGTCATCGAGCGGAGCGCGCCGCGCATGGCCAGAAGGGCTAGCTCACTGCGGGCATAGAGCAGTTTTTGGCCCGTATCTGCCAGAGTCAGCTCGACTTTGACCCCCTCGGGAAAACCAGAAATTGATGCCGGGCTCCCGTGGAGTAGATAGGGCTCCCCAAGCACCAATCGGAGCTGGACCGTCCTCATTGCTGCCACCCCTGGATGGTTGTGATCGGGGTGATTGGGGCGGATTCAATGTCAAAAGACATGAATCCGAAATACATCGCGTGGTAGGCAACGACGTGCGACATGCCCTGGGTCGCCAAGGCAGCGATCAGTTCAGCGAGGTCGCATGGACACAGGCGTTCGGCGAATTCCCCGAGCTGGCGTGTTTCCGCGCGGGTCAGCGTAAGCCAGGCGTAGCGATACAGCGTCCGCACGTTGGCTAGGCGGTAGCCAGTGCGTAGATCGGTGTCCAACGCGATGCTCAGGCGATCGCCCCGCAGTGCGTATTGCAGGGTGGCGGCGTCCAAGCGGGCACGCATGCCGGCATCCGCAAGGGCTGTCGCCGGTTTGACCTCTTTGAACTCGAGCCTGCCATCGCGCAGGCGGAGCAGGTAGTCCGGCGTATAACGGTGGGCGACAGCGCCGATATGGATTTTGATCCGCTCCGGCTGGGCCTCGATGCTGGCGACCTGTGGGTCGTGCTCGGCCAAGTACAGGAAATCCCGCTCGATCTGGGATTCCCACGGAATCATTTTTCCGGTCTTGCGGCTGGGGAACTGGCCGATGACCTTGTGGTGGCCGGCGTTGGTAATGTCGCGGGTCTCTGTCTTGAGGCTGCGCGGCATGTCACGCCTCCACGCTAAAAGAGTCCCGTGGAGGCGATGCCTCGGGGGCAACCGACGGATGTCGGCCACTGTCCCAGCTGCGCTTGGCGGCAGCCGGCCACAGAGAAATCATTAAGTGGTGTTTCATGCGAACCTCCGGTCACGATGTGGAGATTCTTACGTCTCAATGGCCGGCATTCTTTAACAATAATTCTTTGATAATCATGCACTTACAACGACCATGACTGATGGTATCCTGGGCACCATGGGCCGTATTATTCGGCGACACAAAATCGCGGTTCTCGAAGGACCCTGACAAACTGAGTAATTTTTGAGCAATAAAAATTAATCATTGTTTAATCTCATGTTCGCGGTGAAGTGACCACCGCCAGCGACCCGCTGGCACGAGGCTGCAAGTAGGGCTCTAAGGGTGTTGCCTTTGGAGATGGCATCGCCCGAAGGCACACTGCTTTTGTGGGATCATTGCGGAAAACATGTCACAGCCAGAACAACAAGCACGGGAGACCATCGACAGGCTGCTTGCCGCGGCAGGCTGGCATGTCTGCGACGCCGACCAAGCCAACATCCACGCAGCGCGCGGCGTGGCCATCCGCGAGTTCCCGCTGCCGGGTTTTGGCTTTGCCGACTACCTTATATATGTGGATGGCAAGGCGGCCGGCGTGATCGAGGCCAAGAAGGAGGGCGTGACCCTCAGCGGCGTGGAAACCCAGGCCGACAGATACACCCAGGGGTTGCCCGCCGGCCTGCCGCGCTGGCACAACCCGCTGCCCTTCGCCTACCAGTCCACCGGCGTGGAGACGCGCTTCACCAACGGGCTGGACCCACAGCCGCGCTCGCGCCCGGTGTTCGCCTTCCACAATCCGGCATCGCTGGCGGAGTGGCTGGCCTATCTGCCGCCGGCGGCGATGCCCAAGACCCTCATCTTCGGCACGGGCAAGAACTCCACTGAGAAGATCACCTACCGCAACACCGATGCCACACCAAAGGAACTCAGTTCGGCCTTCCAAAACAGCTACCACCCAAGCGTTACCGTCATGCAAAGGCTTACCGCATGAAATCCGACCACAAATCCGAAGCCCAAACGCGAACCAGCCGAATTGATGTCGAACTGGCTCGTGCGGGCTGGACCGCCGGTAGGCGCAATCTGGTCGAAGAGTATGTGCTTCGCGCCAGCGAACCCGAGGCCCCAAATGGCAATGAACAGTTTGCTGACTACGTGCTGCTCAGTAGTGACGGTAACCCGCTTGCCGTTGTCGAGGCGAAACGATCGTCCCGGGACGCGATTGTCGGCAAACGCCAGGCTGCAGACTACGCAACCGTAATCGAGCGGAAGTTCGGATTTGATCCGTTTGTTTTTCTTACCAACGGCAAAGAAATCTGGTTCTGGGATCGCACTCGGTATCCAGAGCGAAAGATTGCGGGCTTCTATACCCGAGACGATCTCGAGCGACTCGTCCATCAGCGAAAATTTGCTGAACCGCTAAGCACCTTAAGTATTGATCCAAATATCGCCGGCCGTGACTACCAAAACGAGGCAATTCGACGTATCACAGAAGGCATAGAAGCGGCCAAGCGTAAATTCCTTCTTGTCATGGCCACAGGTACTGGGAAGACTCGCACCACGATCGCAATGATTGATTTATTGCTGCGAGCGAAGCGTGTACAACGAGTTTTGTTTCTTGCTGACCGTCGCGAACTGGTGCGCCAAGCCATGGGAGAGTTCAAAACCCATCTGCCCAATGAAAGCCTCGCACGCATCGAAGGGGGCGAGGCCTCAGGAGCCCGCATCCAGTTTGCAACCTACCCAAGCATGATGCAGGTATACGAAAAGCTCTCGGTAGGGCACTACGACCTGATCGTGGCCGACGAAAGCCACCGCTCAATCTACAACCGCTACAAGGCAATTTTCGATCACTTCGATGCGATTCAAATCGGCCTGACGGCAACACCAACCGACTACATCGATCACAACACGTTTCAGTTGTTTGACTGCGGCGACGACATTCCGAACTACTACTACAGCTACGACCAAGCGGTGGCCGACGGCAACCTCGTGAACTACCGCGTCCTCGAAGCTCAAACGCGCTTCCAAATTCAGGGCATTCAGGGTGCCGAACTACCAGAGCCCATCAAGCAAGTATTGCGCGATCAAGGGCAGGAGCCCGAGGAACTTAGCTTCGAAGGAACAGACATCGAGCGCAAGGTGGTCAACCAAGGTACTAACGATGCCCTGGCGCTGGAATTCATGGACCGCTGCCGTAAGGACGCTCGTGGCTTGCCGCATAAGAGCATCATCTTCGCCGTCAGCCATGCCCACGCCGTGCGCCTACTCGAAAGCTTCAATCGGCTTTACCCAGAACTCCAGCGCCAAGGTTTGGCTGAAGTCATCGATAGCCATATGGAACGGGCAGATGCCATGCTGGATGACTTCAAGTTCAAACGAATGCCGCGGGTCGCAATCTCTGTAGATATGCTTGATACCGGGGTTGACGTCCCAGCCATCCAGAATCTGGTTTTTGCCAAGCCGGTGTTTAGCACAGTCAAGTTCTGGCAGATGATTGGTCGAGGCACCCGTCTGTGGAAAGACCCAGCGACGGGCGATGCAAAAACAGATTTCTTGATCATCGACCCCTGGAATACCTTCGCTAATTTCAAACTCAACCCCGAAGGCGAAACAGATCACCCCGCTGAGCCCTTACCCGTGCGACTGTTGCGCTTGCGCCTGGATAAATGGCAGCTCTTGCACGCGCAACAGCAGGACATCACAGGTGTGATCGAAGAACTCAAGGAAATGGTGTCTTCTCTGCCACGTCAGAGCATCAATGTCCGGCCTCATCTCGACGAAATCGATGCGCTGCTTGAAAAGTGGCCAAATCCAACCCAAGCCACCCTGCAACATCTGTCCATGGTCATTGCGCCGCTCATGCGGCTCGTTCCGTTTTGGGCCCTGGACGAACTGCAATTCCGAGTGCAGTGCGAACGTTATAACGTGGCCTTGCTGAAGGGGGATGAAGGCACGCAGCAGAAGGCAAATTCCACGATCACCGAGGCCCTGACCAGTCTGGCGGACAACATCCCTGCGGTCCAACAGGTATCCGAGCAACGCGCCTTCGCACTGTCTGCGGCCTTTTGGGAGCATGTAGACATTGCACGGCTTAAGCAGCTGCAAGATACCTTCGCACCGCTCATGAAGTACCGACGTTCGGCGCCTTCGAATGTGGTCACTCTAAACCTGCCTGACACCATCGCATCGCGCCACTGGATCATTTATGGCCCCACCGGCGAAGGCGCCTTTGCCGCCAGCTACCGCGAGCAGGTGGAAGCCCTGGTGCGCCGCCTGGCCGAGCAGATGCCAGAACTGGCCCGCATCAAGAACGGTGACGCTCTCAGCGATGAGGAACTGGAGCACATCGGCAACACCCTCAACCAGGCGGACCTATTCGTCACCGAAGACACCCTGCGTAAAGCCTTCGAGGCCCCTACCGCCTCCCTGGCCGACTTCCTGCGCCACATGCTTTGCCAGGATGCCCGCCTGCCCAACCGGGAAGAACGCGTCAGCGCCGCCTTCGATGCCTTCATCGCCCAACATGGCTACCTACGGGCTAACCAGTTGAACTTTTTGCGAGCCGTGAAGGCGGCGGTGCTCGGCCACGGCCGTATCACCCGCGCCTCACTCAGCGAGCCGCCGCTCTCCCGTGTCGCCCGGGTAGAAGCCCTGTTTCCACCTCAAGACATCGAAGAACTCATTGCCTTCGCTAACCAACTGGTCGACGAAGCCGCGTAGTCGCTTACCAAGGAACAACTGAATGCTTGCCCCCCATATCAAAAAGAAAGTCGACGAGCTCTGGAACCGCTTTTGGGCCGCCGGCCTCACCAACCCCTTGGTTGCGGTGGAGCAGATCACCTATCTGCTGTTCCTCAAACGTCTGGAAGATATCGACCTCAAACGCCAGCAACGGGGCTTTCCCTCCATTTATGTCGGCCACGAAGACTGCAAGTGGAGCTACATCCGCCAGGAAAAGACCAACCCCAAGCACCTCATCGACAAGGTCTTCCCCTGGCTGCGAGAGCTGGAAAAACATTTCACCAAGGCTAGCGCAGCTGACACTGAGCTGGCCAGCCTCAACAACCGCATGGCCGACGCCTATTTCCAGCTCGACCCCAACAAGGGCCAGGTGCTGTCAGACGCCATCGACAAGATCGACCAGCTTTTCGCTAGAGCGGGGGAGGGCTCCGCCGCCCAGGACATCATGGGCGACACCTTCGAGTACCTGCTATCTGAGGTGGCGACCGCCGGCAAGAACGGCCAATTCCGCACCCCTCGCCACCTCATCCGCTTCATGGTGGAGCTGTTGGACCCGGAACCCGGCCAGCGCATCATTGACCCCGCAGCCGGTACTGGCGGCTTTCTGTTCAGCACGCAGCAATACCTGATGCGCAAATACTCCGCCCAGGAAAACCTCGTGCTGGAATGGGACGGCACACCCCACCGCACCGACGGCGCCGCCGCCACCAAGGAGCAATATGCCGCTATCCACAACGGCGCCAACTTCGTCGGCCTGGACAACGACCGCACCATGGCGCGTATTGGCTGGATGAACATGGTGCTGCACGACATCCACGATCCCCACCTGGTCCAGGGCGATTCCCTCAGCAAACGAGATGGCAAACCCCAACTGGCCGAGCTGCTCGCTTCCGAGTCCTACGATTTCGTAATGGCCAATCCGCCATTCACGGGTTCGGTGGACAGCAACGACCTGGAAAAGGACAGCAAGCTCTTTCCACGCGCGGCAGAAAAGGGGAAGAAAAGGAACGATGCCATAACCAACAAGAGCGAGCTTCTGTTCCTCTGGCTCATGCTCGACCTGCTGGACGTCGGCGGCAGCTGTGCGGTCATCGTTCCCGAGGGGGTGTTGTTCGGCAATACTGATGCTCATGTCCGCCTGCGCCGTGAACTCCTCACCGAGCACACAGTAGAGGGCGTTATCTCCCTGCCCGGTGGCGTGTTTCAGCCCTATACCGGGGTCAAGACCTCCATCCTCCTGTTCCGCAAGGAAACCCGGCGCGACGACAAGCAGAAGTTCACCGCGCAGGCCCCACGCACCGATTACGTCTGGTTCTATGAAGTAGAGGAGGATGGCTACTCCCGGGACGCAAAGCGCAACCCACGCCCGGGCCAGCGCAACGACTTGTGGGACGCGCTGGTTAAATTTCGCACCTGGATTGCCGAAGGCCGCGTCGGCGCCCGCCGTAACGAAAAAACCCTACTGCAACCCAGCTTTCGCAAAGAACGCTGGCGCCAAGCCTTGCTGCGGGACACCTCGGACCGGCTCACCCCGGCGGGCCAGGCCTTTGCCAATCTGCCGGATACCGGCATGTGGGATGGCCAGGTATGGGGCATCCACGAATTGTTTCCCGAACTGCCCGCCGATCCTAAGGAAGCAGAGCAGCAAGTACTCAACCGGAGCAAGGCGTTATTGGATAACGCGATGCAAACGTTGTATATACCGGCAGCCACGAAGGCTTTGCAAGAAATTGGCGGCAACCCGCTCATGGCACAAGATAGCGATGCAATCGCCAAGAAGCACCTGGAGAAGGCGGCTTCCGATATTCGTAAAGCCGTCAATGCCTGCAAACCGTTTTTCGAAGATCCGGACGAAGCAAATGGCTGGCGGCTCTTCCAGGGGGCGGCAGAGGAGGCGAGACGGCGAGTCTATGCGCGCTGTATCGATTCGCTGGTTCATGAGCGCGCAACGCCGGGAGGCCCGGGACCAGAGTTGGCTGACCTTGCGCGGGAGTTTGCCAAGCTGGACGGCTTCGACGTGGACCTGCGCAGCCTGGCCATCGACCAGGAAAGCGAACTCACCGCCGCCAAACACTGGGTGGTGCCAGTACGGGAATGGGCACGTAATGACGACTGGGTCTCCGAAGACGGCGGCCTCAAGGCCTCCCACGACGACAACGGCCTGGTCCGCTCCCAATACGTGGACGCCATGCTCGCGGCTGGCCTCTATGACGACAAGGGCCAGCTCAAGGACGGCCTGCTCGACCCGGACTGCATCGAGGCCCGGGACTGGAACCTCTCCGCCGGCCAGTACAAGCCCTTCGACTTCACTCAGCTCAAGAGCGACAAGAGCGTCACCGAGTTAATCGGCGAACTGCGTACTACTGAGCAACAGATCATCGGTGGCCTCGACAAACTGATGGCCATGATGGAGGGACGGGAATGACCCGCATTGTCCTCCCACAGCTTGACCGAAGTTGGTTGGTTACGCCTTTAAAGGAACTTGCGTCAATCAACTATGGAAGTGCTCTTACAGCATCTTCACGTGCGAGCGAGGGAGAAATTCCGGTGTATGGCTCAGGCGGAGTAGTAGGCAGCCACAATGAGGCATTGAAACATGTGCGGAGTATCGTCATAGGCCGCAAAGGCTCCGTCGGCTCAGTATTCCTAACAGATGGACCATTTTGGTGTATCGACACTGCCTTCTTCTTGGATGACTTTAGTGAAATCATCAGCCTGGATTTCTTAGCCATCCTCCTGAAGTCGATTGATCTTTCTCGATTGGCAATATCTGTCGCTGTTCCCGGGCTTAACCGCCGAGATCTTGAAGAAATCCCAGTTCCACTTCCTACGCTTGCCGAACAACAGCGCATCGTCGATGTGCTGCGGCAGGCGGAAACAGTCAGCCATAGCCAGGTCCAACGACATCAATCTCTCGACTCGATGCTCAAGGCAGAGTTAGACCGTTTGGTACTGGCAATCGATGAAACGGATTGGGTGCAGTTGGGCGAGCTGGTGGAAACTCGCTACGGCACATCGGTATCCGCTGACGAATCGGCCGACAGCGGCCTACCGGTCTTGCGCATTCCCAATGTCGTGGGCGGGGAGGTGGATATGACGGATATGAAATTCGTCACCCTTCCCGACGCCGAAATCAAACGTCTGCAACTGACCCCGCAGGACGTATTGATTGTGCGTTCCAACGGCAACCCAGACTACGTGGGACGCTCGGCGCCCATTACCGAAGACCTGGCCCAATGGACGCTGGTCTATGCCTCGTACCTGATCCGCCTGCGCGCCGATGTTGCCCGCCTGCTGCCCGAGTATCTCAGCGCCTTTCTCAATAGCCCTTACGGCCGTGCGGCGATGCGCAACGCAATTCGCACCACCGCCGGGCAAAGTAACCTGAGTGGGGAAAACCTGAGCAAGGTGCGGATTCCACTACCGACCCTGCCCGAGCAGCAACGTTTCCGAACTTTTTGGCTAGAGGTGCGCCGACTGCGGCAGTTGATCCGGGAGTCGGAAGCGAAGACCTACGAACTCCGCAACGTGCTAAGCATTCAGGCCCTATCTGGCACGCTGACGGCAGAGTGGCGCGACCAGCACCACGAAGAAATCACCCAGGCCGCGCAACACCGTGATGCTCTGCTCCGGGAGCGAGGCGCCAAGCCAACCCGATCCGAGCCCGTCGCCATGGTGCTCGTCGAATCCGAGGCCGAGCCCACTACGCGTACCTGGCTGCATGCCGAACTCAGCGACTTCCAGCGGGCGGTGTTGCAGGTCTTTCTCAATCATGCCCCCCAGCCCCTGCTGGCGGAGGTGGAGGAGGAATTCGACCGCTTTCGGGAAAGTGAAGCCCTGGCGGAGAAGCTGGCGGACTTTCCACCCACCTCGCCCAACCAGCTCCGCCGCGCTCTGAGCCAGTTGGCTGCCCTGGGTCTCATTGCCAAGGTCACCGTGCCGCGAACCAACCCCGGCACAGGTGCCCAGGAATATCTGACCGCCTTCCGCCCCCTGCGCCACGGCGACCAGTCCCGCACAGCGGACGTAGCCCTGCTGGCCCGGGAAGTCGAGCGCCGGCGTAACCCGTCTGATAAGGGGCCGGCGGCATGAGGTTGCGTTACCTCCACCTGCAAAAATACCCTCCCATCCAGGACCTGGCGGTGCGTTTCGCCAGCGGTTCGCCCCTGGGTCGGGAATGCGCCATCCGCTTCGTAGTGGGGGTGAACGGAAGCGGCAAATCCAATCTGCTGCGGGCTGTGGCCGAAGTATTCCTGGCCCTGGCAGAGGAGCGTCTACCGCCTTTTCCGGTCACCCTGGTTTACGAATTGGGGCCACGTGATACACAGCGAAATCACACTTTCGTTGTGGATTGTCCTGGCAATAAGAATGAGGCCAGCCTTTGGGTAGCCGAGAACTTCCACTGGCCAGACGACACCACGGCCGACCAGTTCGAACAGCTACTGGGCGCATTGCGCACCGGTAATGCCCCCCGGAAATTTGTCGCTCGGATTCAGCGAGGCGACTGGCCCCAA
>JAJZRT010001038.1 GCA_021802595.1 Pseudomonadota bacterium | reverse complement strand
GGCCAATCTGGCCGCCCGCCGCACCCACCCCACCCTGCTCACCCCGCACCCCGGCGAAGCCGCGCGCCTGCTCGATTCAAGCAGTGCCGGCATCCAGGCGAATCGCATCGGGGCCGCGCGCCGTCTGAGCGCCCAATATCGCGCTCACGTCGCGCTGAAAGGCGCCGGCACCGTGATCGTCCATCCTGACGGCCGCTATGCCATCAACACCAGCGGCGGCCCCTGGCTCGCCCAGGCCGGCTCCGGCGACCGCCTCACCGGCATGCTGGTTGCATTGCTGGGCCAGGGGATGGCCGCGATCGACGCGCTGGAAGCCGCAGTCTGGCTGCACGGCACGACCGGATCGTAGGCGTCCGCTCATACCGGCCGGTTAAAGTATGCAGACAGCACTCCGATAAACAAGGTTGATGATCCTAGCTCGATCATATAAAAATGGAGCGCAGGCTTAACAGATGAATCAGCGCACGCAGTCCCTGGGAATGGGGGCCTGGATCGGGGTCGGCTTTGTCGTCGTGCTTGCCCTGATGGTCGCGCTCGGTGCGACGGGCCTGCGTTATGTGGCCGAAGCCAACCAGCGCCTGAAAGACATCGCCCAGAGCAACAACGTCAAGACCGAGCTCGCAACGGTGATGCACAGCGCGCTACGCGAGCGCGCACTCGCCATGCATGCCCTGCCGATTCTGGCCGACCCGTTCGAAAGGGACGCCGAGGTTCTGCGCTTCAATACGCAAGGCACCATTTACATGGGCGCGCGCGAGCGCCTCGAGCGCATGCCGCTCAGCCGCGAAGAAAGGCGCATCCTTGCCCACATCCTCGAGCTCACCCGCGAGGCACAGCCCGAAGTGCAGGCGGTCGTTGAAATGGCCATTTTCGACGACAACCAGCAAGAAATTTTCGAACGCATGCGCAGCGTGGCGATGCCCAGACAGCGCGCCATCGCGGAACAAGTCGGCGTCCTGCTCGGGGTGCAGCGCGAACAGACGGCAGCCGCAGTGCGCAATGCAGAAGCCTCGTATGCGCGTGTGCGCAATCTGATGCTGGCGCTGGGCACGATGGCGCTGCTGATGGGGATGGCCATTGCCTGGATTGTCAGCCAGCGGGTGTCTATCCAGGCGAAGCAACTCGCCGACCAGGCGATGTACGACCCGCTTACCGGCCTGGCCAACCGCACCCTGCTGCACCAGCAACTCGAGCACGAGATTGAAGTATCCAAGCGCATGCATACCTCGTTTGGGGTGGCCCTGCTTGATCTGGACCGCTTCAAGGAAGTCAACGACACCCTGGGCCATCACGTCGGCGACGAACTGCTGCGGGAAGCCGGGCAGCGTCTGAAGGAGACGGTCCGCTCCGTGGATACCGTGGCGCGGCTGGGCGGCGACGAGTACGTCCTGCTGATCCACGACCTGAACCCGGAAAACCTCCCGCTCATTGCAAAAAAAATCCTCGCCTGCCTGGACAAGCCCTTTCACTGGAAAAACCAGAGCATCGACATCAGCGCAAGCCTGGGGGTATCGCTGTATCCCTCCCAGTGCAGCGACGCCAACGGTCTGCTTCGCTGTGCCGACATCGCCATGTATGTTGCAAAACGCGCAGGCAAGGACTACGCGCTGTACACACCGGAACTGGATCACACCAACAGCAGCGACCTCTCGCTCAAGAGCGAGTTGCGTATCGCCATCCAGTCGAACCAGTTGAGCCTCTGCTATCAGCCCCAAATCGAACATCGCAGCAAACGCGTGGTGGGCCTCGAGGCGCTGGTGCGCTGGAACCATCCGCAACGCGGCTTCCTCAAGCCGGACAGTTTCATCCTGCTGGCGGAAGATGCCGGACTGATCGGCCCCCTCACCCTCTGGGTGTTGAAGACCGCACTGGGCCAGTTGCTTTGCCTGCAGCAGAAGGGGTACGACCTGACCATGGCGGTCAACCTCTCCGCGCGCGACCTGCAGGACATGGAGTTGCCCGGCAGAATTCTGGCCCTGCTTGCCGGGAGCGGCGTGGCACCGCAACGTCTCACCCTCGAAATCACCGAGAGCGCCGTCATGGCGAACGCCAGCGATGCGCTGACCATCCTCACCGAACTCGACCGCATGGGCGTGACGATCGCGATCGATGATTTCGGTACCGGCTACTCCTCGCTCGCCTATCTCAAGCGGCTGCCGGTCGACAAACTGAAAATCGACAAATCCTTTGTCATGGACATGGAGAACAATGACAACGACGCCGTCATCGTGCGTTCCACCATCGAGCTCGCGCACAACCTCGGACTGAAAGTGATCGCCGAAGGCGTGGAAACCCGGGCAGCCTGGGACACGCTCACCATCCTCGGCTGCGACAGCTCACAGGGGCACCTGATGGGCACGCCGATGCCCGCGGAAAAACTGGAAGCCTGGCTGCTGGAATCGGCCTGGTCCAGGGTTTCGACGACTGCACTTTACGCCTCCTGAGCTCGCATCGAGCCCGCCTCGATCGCCCCCGCCTCACCCAGAATTCAGCAGACGCTCTTCTTCAGGTACGCAGCAAAGTCTTCGCTGACTTCGCTGTGCTTGAGCGCATATTCGACCGTGGCCTGCAGATAGCCCAGCTTGCTG
>JAJZRT010001037.1 GCA_021802595.1 Pseudomonadota bacterium | reverse complement strand
CCACCACCCGAGGTCCCCCCGATGCTGCTGGCCCTGTCACCGGCCAAGACCCTGGACATGGATAGCGCGACCCCGCCGCTGCCCACCACCCTTCCCCGCTTCATCCCCGACTCGGCGCGCCTGATCGACATCCTGCGCGAGCTCTCGCCCGCGCGACTGGGCACGCTGATGGCCATTTCCGACAAGCTGGCGGTGCTCAACGCGCAGCGCTACGCCGCGTGGTCGGAGACCTTCGACGCGAGCAACAGCCGCCCGGCCATCCTCGCCTTCGCCGGCGACGTCTACGCCGGGCTCGACGCCCCCCACCTCAAACCGGCGCATCTGCGCTGGGCGCAGGATCACGTGGTCATGCTCAGCGGCCTGTACGGCGTGCTGCGCCCGCTGGACCTGATGCAGGCCTACCGGCTGGAAATGGGCACGCGCCTGGCCAACCCGGCGGGGCGCGACCTCTATGCCTTCTGGGGTTCGCGCATCGCGCAGGCCTTGCGCGAGCAACTGGCCACCCATCGCAGCAAGGTGCTGCTGAACCTGGCCTCCGAGGAGTACTTCCGCGCGGTCGACACCGCCGCGCTGGGCCATCCGGTGGTGGACGTGGTGTTCCAGGAAGGCGACGCCAAGGGCTGGCGCGTGATCGGCGTGCACGCCAAGCGCGCGCGTGGTCTGATGGCCCGCTGGATCATCGAACACCGCGCCGATCGCCCGCAGGCGATCGTGGACTTCGACACCGAGGGCTACGCCTACGCGCCCGAGGCCTCCGGCGAGACGCGTCTGGTGTTCCGGCGTCGACGCGGCTGAGCGCGGGCGCGCCGGCCGCGGGGGGCTTCCGCGCCTCGGTCGGCATGGTGTATGATTTCGCTCTTGCGCGGGGGGGTAGCTCAGCTGGGAGAGCGTCGCGTTCGCAATGCGAAGGTCGGGAGTTCGATCCTCCTCCTCTCCACCACATCGAAGGTAAGTTGTTGATTCAGCTGAAGAAAATCAGCTTATTCACAGCTTGTTCGGCAGGTTGCTGTACATTTTGCTGTACAGGCTGCTCGAACCTCAGAAGCTCCGCGGCGTTGTTCATCAACGCTCCGGAGCTTTTTTCATGCCCTACCTGACCCTGCAGCGCGGCACCTACTACTTCCAATTGCGCGTGCCGCGCAAGCGCCAAACGGAGTTCGGCCCTCTCGTACGCGTCTGCCTCGGGACAAACGACCCCGCGACCGCCAAGGTACTAGCCATGCACTTGGCCGCGCAGTGGCTGGCTCGATTCTCAGGTCTCACATTGCCTACCCTCGGCGCGCTGCCGTCCGCGGAGGCCCGGGTGGCTTCCAGCGCCCCAGCCCACGCCGAGCTGGCGTTCAACCCTCCAGGCTCTGGGGATGCTTCGGCACCGAGCCCTACGGGTGTTCCTCTCGCCCACGCTCATAAATTCATCGCCGTCTTCGAATACTGGCGGGGCCTCAATCCGCACCGTCCGCTGCGAACGGTCGTTGAGTTCGAAGCCTGCGCAGAAGCGTTCGACCGATTCATCCAGTGCCCGGTGGCGCAGGTCGACCGCCGCTTGGTCGCCGCGTATCGGGATAGCCTGCTTGCGCGCTCGCTGCACCCCAAGACGGTCACGACGAAGCTGAGCCACCTGAGCGCCATGCTCCAGGCCTCTGTCGATGCGGGTCGGCTTCCCACGAACCCTATCCGTGGGCTGCGCGTCCCCCAGAGCGAAGGCCTCAGCTTGGGACGGCGCGCCTTCACCGCCGATGAACTGCAAATCTTGTTCTCTTCGCCGGTCTACTCCGCGCGTTTGCGCTCGAAGGGCTGCGGAGGCGAAGCGTGCGCCTGGTTGCCCGCGCTCGCCCTTCTGACCGGATGTCGGCTGGAGGAGCTGTGTCAGCTGCGTCTGAGCGATATCACGTTCGACGCACAGCTTGGCATGCTCTTGCACATCCGGCCCGACGGTGCCACGGTGCGCGTCAAGAATCAAAGCTCGATTCGAACGGTGCCCGTCCATCCTGAGCTGCTGCGCATTGGATTTGCACGCTATGTCGATGGTCTTCGCCACAGCGGGAATGAGTGGCTCTTTCCCGACCTCAGCTTGGACCGCTTCGGGAAGCGCTCCGGTGCGTGGTCGAAGTGGTTCGGGCGATACCTCCGAGACCGAAGCGGCTGTTCCCTGGAGGACCGGGGCTTGGTCTTCCATGGATTGCGACATACGTTCAAGACGCTCTGCCGTGCAGCCCGCGTGCCCGAGGATGTTCATGACAGGCTGACGGGGCACAGCAATGGCTCGGTGGGCAGGCGATACGGGAGCATGCCCACCGATATCCTTGTCAGCGCCATGCAAAGCATCACTTGCCCGATTGCGCTGCCCATCCTCGTCGACGGCGAGTGACTCCGATTCGGGATGGCTCGGCGCCTTCTGCGCGCCGGTGGCCGTAGCAAAGCGCTCCTTACGGACGAGCCGTTTGGGCCGATACGACTCGTTCAGCGAGGGGTACTTGCGGCCTTCGAGCGAGCCGGCGACAAAGTCGGATACAGCGCGGGCTGACGTGATGAAGTCCTCGACGGTGAGCAGGTCATAGTGCCTCTCGTGAATATCCCTCGGCCCGTGG
>JAJZRT010001036.1 GCA_021802595.1 Pseudomonadota bacterium | reverse complement strand
AACATGAAGGGCGAAGTGGTGGGCATCAATTCGCAGATCTACAGCCGCAGCGGCGGCTACATGGGGGTGTCGTTCGCGATCCCGATCGATGTGGCGATGGAAGTGGCGAAGCAGCTCGAGAGCGGCGGCAAGATTTCGCGCGGCTGGCTTGGCGTGGTGATCCAGGAAGTGACTGCCGATCTGGCTGATTCCTTCGGCCTGGATCGCCCGCGCGGTGCGCTGGTGTCGCAGGTTCAGGACGACAGCCCGGCGAGCAAGGCCGGATTGCGGGCTGCCGATGTCATCCTGGAATTCAACGGCAAGGCCGTGGAAAACTCCAGCGACCTGCCGCGCATGGTCGGCATGGCCAAACCAGGCACCAGGATTCCGCTGCAGATCTGGCGCAAGGGCAAGCTCCAGCAACTCAACGTGGTGCTGGGTGAGTTGCCTGCCGAAAACCAGCAGGCCAGCAAAGACGGCAAGGCCATGTTGCGCGGCGGGCTGGCCCTGTCGGAGCTGGGAGCGGATCAGCGGCGGGCGCTCGACCTCGACCATGGCGTGCTGGTCGCGGATGCCACGGGCGAAGCGGCGCGTGCCGGCATTCGAACGGGCGATATCATCCTGGCGGTCAACAATACCAGGATCGCCAGCGTTGAAGACTACCGCAAGGCCACCGCCGCGATACCTGTCGGCAAAAGCGCGGCGATCCTGGTGCGTCGCGGCGACGGAACGCTCTACATTCCGCTGAAGATTTCGGGTGGGTAACACGCTGACGCTCTACACGCGGGCAGGCTGCCCGCTCTGCGAGGACATGGCGGCCGAGGCCCACGCCCTGATCGCGGGAACCGGGCACGGCCTGATCCCCGTGGACGTGGATGCCGACCCCGCGCTCAAGGCGAAATACGGCTGGGAGGTCCCCTTGCTGTTCGACGGCGACACCGAGATTTGCCGTCATCAGCTGAATCTGCCTGCGATTCAGGAATGGCTGCGCGCCCACTCCTGAAATCCGTTAAAATTCTGCAAGTTATCGCATCCCTTGTCGGGCACGGAAACGTGCCCGTTTTGCTGTGTCCCAGAACCTGATCCGCAATTTTTCCATCATCGCCCACATCGACCATGGCAAGTCCACGCTGGCCGATCGCCTGATCCAGCATTGCGGCGGGCTGTCCGAGCGCGAGATGGAGGCGCAGGTGCTCGATTCCATGGACCTGGAGAAGGAGCGCGGCATCACCATCAAGGCGCAGACCGCTGCGCTGACCTACCGGGCGCAGGATGGTCAGACCTACCGCCTGAATCTGATCGACACCCCGGGTCACGTCGACTTTTCCTACGAAGTGAGCCGCTCGCTTTCGGCCTGCGAAGGCGCGCTGCTGGTGGTCGACGCCTCGCAGGGGGTGGAAGCGCAGACGGTAGCCAACTGCTACACCGCGATCGACCTCGGCGTCGAGGTCATCCCGGTGCTGAACAAGATCGACCTGCCCGCGGCTGACCCCGACCGGGTGGCGGAGGAGATCGAGGACATTGTCGGGATCGACGCCACCGATGCAGTGCGTGCCTCGGCCAAGACCGGCATCGGCATTCCCGAAATCCTCGAGGTGGTGGTGAAGCAGGTTCCGCCACCGCGGGGCGACGAGTCCGCGCCCCTGAAGGCGCTGATCATCGATTCGTGGTTCGACAACTACGTCGGCGTGGTGATGCTGGTGCGGGTGGTCGATGGCGTGTTGAAACCGAAGGACAAGATCCGCTTCATGGCCAGCGGCGCACAGCACCTGACCGAGCACGTCGGCGTGTTTACCCCGAAGTCGGTCGACCGCGAGCAGCTTGCCGCCGGCGAAGTCGGCTTCGTGATCGCCGGCATCAAGGAACTCAAGTCCGCCCAGGTGGGCGATACCATCACCCTGGTAGACCGGCCCGCCAGCGAACCGCTGCCGGGCTTCAAGAAGGTGCAGTCGCAGGTGTTTGCCGGGCTGTACCCGGTCGAGTCGCACGACTTCGAGGCGCTGCGCGACGCCCTGACCAAGCTGCAACTGAACGACGCAGCGCTGCAGTTCGAGCCCGAAGTCTCGCAGGCGCTGGGATTCGGCTTCCGTTGCGGCTTTCTCGGTCTGATGCACATGGACATCGTCCAGGAACGGCTGGAGCGCGAGTACGACATGGATCTCATCACCACCGCGCCGACGGTGGTGTACCAGGTGGTGCTGAAGGACGGCACCATGATCAGCGTCGAGAACCCGTCCAAGCTTCCGGAGCCGTCGAAGATCGAGGAAATCCGCGAGCCCATCATCACGGCGACGATTTTCGTGCCGGAAGAATTCGTCGGCAACGTCATCACCCTGTGCAATCAGAAGCGTGGCATGCAGGTGAACATGCAGTACCACGGCAAGCAGGTCATGCTGGTGTACGACCTGCCGATGAACGAGGTGGTGATGGATTTCTTCGACAAGCTGAAGTCGACCAGCCGCGGCTACGCCTCGCTCGACTACGAATTCAAGGAATTTCGCGCCGGCGATCTGGTCAAGCTCGACATCCTGGTCAACAACGAGAAGGTCGATGCGCTGTCGCTCATCGTGCACCGTGCCACCAGCGTGTACCGCGGGCGCGAGCTTGCCT
>JAJZRT010001035.1 GCA_021802595.1 Pseudomonadota bacterium | reverse complement strand
GGTCATTGCGCTCGGCTCGGGCACTTCGGGCGGCGTGCTTGCGCCATTGCTGATGCTGGGTGCCGGCCTGGGGTCCCTGCTGGCGCCCTATCTGCCGGGGGGCTCGCCCGGCCTGTGGGCGCTGGTGTGCATGGCTGGCGTGTTGGGCAGCACGCTCGGCACGCCGCTCACCGCCATCATTTTTGCATTCGGCCTGACACACGACAGCGAAGCACTGTTGCCAGTGATGTTGACCACCGCCGTGGCCTACGGATTGACCGCGCTGACGATGAAGCGTTCGATCATGACCGAGAAGATCGCACGTCGGGGCCTGCACATCTTCCGCGAATACGGCGTCGATCCGCTGGAACGACAGCACGTGAGCGACCTGATGAGCCCGGATGTGATCGCCATCGACGGTGCCATGCCGGTAGCGGACGCCCTGTCACGCTACTGCGGCGACCACGACATGAATCGGGCCTATCCCGTGACACGCGAAGGACGCGTGCTGGGGATGCTCGATTACCCGACGCTGCGCAAACATGAATGCTCCGCGGCACGGTGCATGGATGTGCTCAGCCCGCTTCATCCCGAACACGTACTTCTGCCCGGAGCGACCGCACGCCTTGCCGCAGGGCGCATGGCCCAGCTCGAAGTAGGATGTCTGCCGGTGGTCAAGGACCTGGCGAGCATGCGTCTGGTCGGCACCGTGTCGCTCCAAGACCTGCTCAAGCCCAGTCGCGACCTGCTCGAGGAGGAGACGTTTCGCGAAAAACTGCGTTGAGCAGCATTCGCTACCCAGGTGTGAGGCCGCAGGCAACAAAGCCATGCCCCATCCCTGCCGGTTTGGCGGTCAAGGTGCGCGTCCTGGCGCGAGCCTAGCGGCCAAGATCTTCCAACAGGTTCGACAGATCGTCGGCGTGTTCCTCTTCCATTGCCAGGATGGTTTCCAGCATGCGGCGCGTGGTGATGTCCTTGTCGCCGATATAGCGGATCATTTCGCCATAACTCTCGATGGCGATGCGCTCGGCCACCAGGTCTTCCTTGATCATGTCGAGAAGTGAATCGCCCTCGACGTATTCGGCGTGCGAGCGCATCGCCAGTCCTTCCGGGTTGAAGTTGGGTTCACCTTTCAGTTGCACGATACGGGTGGCGATCTGGTCGGCGTGGCCTTGTTCCTCGGTGGCGTGCTGCAGGAACTCCTGCGCTACCGCGTCGGCGTTGATGCCGCTGGCCATGAAGAAATGCCGCTTGTAGCGCAGGATGCAGACCAGCTCTGTGGCCAGCGCTTCGTTCAGCAGCTTGACGACGGTGGCGCGATCAGCCTGGTAGCCATCGGTAACCGCGCCGTTTTCGATGTGCTTGCGAGCACGGGCGCGCAGGGTCTTGATGTCGGTGAGGAAGGACTGCTTGCTTGCAGGTGCGGCTTTGGCCATGTCGATCTCCTTACGGTTTGAGGGTTATCCCAGCGCAGTATCCAGCAACATCATGACGACAAAACCGCCGATGAGCCCCAGTGTGGCGGCCTGTTCGTGTCCTTTGCGATGGGTTTCGGGAATGATTTCGTGCGACACCACCCAGAGCATCGCGCCGGCAGCGAAGCCGAGGCCGGCCGGGTAGAGCGGGGCAAAGCCCGAGGTCAGCGCGACGCTGACGACGGCACCGAGCGGCTCGGCCAGTCCCGACAGCGCGCCTGCCGTGGCGGCTCGCCAGGGCGCGTAGGCCACGGTGCGCAACGCGACCGCGACCACCAGGCCTTCGGGGACGTCTTGGATGGCAATGGCTGCGGCGAGCGGAATGCCCACCGACGTGTCTCCGCCGGAAAAGCCGACGCCGATCGCCATGCCCTCGGGGAAGTTGTGCAGGCAGATGGCAAACACCATCAGCCACACGCTGCGCAGGTGCAGCCAGTCAGGGCCGTGGCGCCCGGCATTCCGGTGCTCATGCGGCACCATCTTGTCGGCCAGCAGCAGGAACAGTGCACCGATAATCAGCCCGGCGGCTACCAGCGATGCACCTGCCGGCCTGCTGCCGAGCATGTGGGTGCCCGCCGCAACACCCGGAATCACCAGCGAGAAACACGAGGCGGCTGCCATCACGCCCGCGCCGAATCCGAGCATGATGTCTTCCCAGCGCGGCGAGATGTGGCGGACAAACAGGGCGGGCAGTGCGCCCACGGCAGTTGCCAGTGCCGCCACCCCCGACCCCGCCAGCGCCTGCCCCATCGGCGTGTCGAGGCGGGTGCCGCCCTGGGCCAGCGCAAGCCAGATTGTTCCGGCAAGCAGAATGGCCAACAGGGCGGCACTCCCCCGCTTCGCTGCGTGGGCGTAGCGCGGGTCGTGGAATAAATCCTGCAGGGTGTGGGCGCCGGTGTGCATGGATTTACTTTAGCAACCCCTGGCAGTTATTCGTTGTCCACCGCGGCCACACCGCCGACAACGAGGCCCATCATGACCGGGGGGCGTGCGCCATCGCGCCGCGCAACGGATGGGCTGGAGCGGGGCGGACCGGAGCGCTGGCATTGCGGTCGCGGCGGGTTTCGTCGTCGGGATTCGACAGGCTCATCGCAATCATGATTCTCTCCTTTAACAGTGGGCGGGCGATCAATGC
>JAJZRT010001034.1 GCA_021802595.1 Pseudomonadota bacterium | reverse complement strand
ACCCCGATCGCCATGCCTTCCGGCAGGTTGTGTAGCGCGATCGCAAACACGAACAGCCACACCCGGCTGACCCGGGCGCTGCCTGCGCCGTGGGTCCCGAGGTGCGCGTGCGCATGCGGCGTGAACTGGTCGAGGCCGAGCATCAGCAAGACGCCCAGCCCGAGGCCGGCAACCACGGTCAGCGCGCCGAGCATGGCGCTGCCGGTGAGCGATTCGCCGGCCGCAAGGCCGGGCAGGATCAGAGAGAACGAACTCGCGGCCAGCATCATGCCAGCCGCCAGGCCGAGCATGATGTCCTCGGTGCGGCTGGACAGGTTGCGCAGGAACAGCGCCGGCAGCGCGCCCGCCGCGGTGGCGGCAAAGCCGGCCATGCCGCCCAGCAGACCCAGTCGCAAGGCGGCATCGGCTTCGCCCCGGCTGAGCTGCCACACGCTAGTCAGCAGCAGCCCGACGACGACCGCAATTGCCAGCACCAGCCCGGCACTGGTCCAGGGGTGGGCATGTGCCTGCGCCAGCCAGGTGGCACGCCAGGTGAGCGGCGCTTCGTTGTGTGCGAGTTCCATGCGTGTGCGCCTCCTGTTTATTTTAGGGCTTGAAATGAGCGTTCACACGCCCTAGACACCGAGCATCACATCCTCGCCGTACGAAGCGGCAAGATGTTCGGCCGACGCCGCGCGGTGCCAGTTCCAGACGATGCGGTACAGACTCAATGCCATGATCGTTCTCCCATTCGTTGCGGTACGTGCCGTATGGGAATTGAACGTCATTCTGCGCCGGCAGAAAAATGAAAAATATCGTACGCCGTGATCGATCGCATCAATCGCGCGTGGCCAGCCAGAAGCGATGCGGGTAATCGCGCGCCGGGTCATCCACCGGCAACGTATGCAAGCCGCGTGACTGGAAAAACGCAACGGCCCCTGCCTGCGCCCTGACCAGCACGCCATCGAGGTTCTGCGCCCGCGCGGCGGCGGCTGCCGCATCGAGCAGCCGGCTGCCGATGCCGCGACGTTGGTGGGCAGGGTCGACATAGAGGCCATGCAGCAGCAGCCCACGCTGCCCGTCCGGGAGGTCGCGCGGGTGGACCGGCTCCCAGGCGGCGACGCCGACGGCCATGCCGCCGGCATCCTCCGCCATGACCAGATGCAGGTGATCGAGGTCGTGCGGCTGATAGCGGTAGCTCGGCAGGGTCAGGCGCTTCACGCGTTCGGGCAGCGGCCAGGTGGCGATGGCGCGCTCGATCACGCCATTGAGCGCGGGCAGGTCGGGCGCCTGCGCCGGGCGCAGGCGGCACGCAATGGCCGGCGCTTGCACGAAGCCCGCAGGCCTCATTCCGGCCACCCCAGCATACCGCCCTCAAGCCCGGCGCCGAGCAGCGCCAGCGCCGCGAGCAGGTGATCTCGTACGTTCCCGATCATGGTTGGGTTCTCCTTCCGTCTACAAATACTGAATGCGGCTGCGCACGTCTTCGATGTCCGCTGCGACGTCGCGCAGGGTGGCGCCGTCGTCGGCAGTGCCGACAATCACCGCGCGCCCCGATACCGGAATGATGCGGTCGATCTGGAAACGTCCGCCGCTGCCGCGTAGGAAGCATTCCTCGTCGAAGAACAGGCGGTCGCCGGCGGTGCCGACGGCGTCGGATTCGAGCGTGTCGTAGCCGACCAGCCGGGCGATGTCTGCGTGGCTGTCGAGGTCGACGGTTTCGATACTGCGGGTATCGGGTTCGATCAATAGCGCTTTCATGGATCCCGTCTCAAAAAATTGTTCGGCGCATGGCGCCTGCCCGGTTCCGGGCAGGCGTGTGCTTTTATCCGGCGAGGTCGAAGCGGTCGAGGTTCATCACCTTGTTCCAGGCCGCAACGAAGTCCTTGACGAACTTCTCCTGCGCGTCCGAACAGGCATACGCTTCCGCCAGGGCGCGCAGCTGGGAGTTCGAACCAAAGACCAGATCGACGCGGGTGCCGGCCCACTTCTTTTCGCCGGTTTTGCGGTCGACCCCTTCGAACACGTCTTCATCCTGCGACACCGGCTTCCACGCCGTGCCCATGTCGAGCAGGTTGACGAAGAAGTCGTTGGTGAGCGTCCCCGGCCGCCGGGTGAAGACCCCATGCTGCGACTGTCCGACGTTGGCATTCATGGCGCGCATGCCGCCCACAAGTACCGTCATCTCGGGTGCGGAGAGCGTCAGCAACTGTGCCTTGTCGAGCAACAGCTCCTCGGCCGAGACGGAATACTTGGCCTTCTGGTAGTTGCGGAAGCCGTCGGCGATCGGTTCGAGCACGGCGAAGGCCTCCACGTCGGTCTGTTCCTGCGAGGCGTCCATGCGGCCCGGCGCGAACGGCACCGCCACAGCGTGACCGGCATTCCTGGCCGCCTCTTCCACGCCGGCGCAGCCCGCCAGCACGATGAGGTCGGCCAGCGAGACCTTCTTGCCGCCGGATTGTGCGCGGTTGAATTCGCCCTGAATGCTTTCAAGCCTGGCCAGCACTTTGGCCAATTGCGCCGGCTGGTTGGCTTCCCAGTCCTTTTGCGGTGCAAGACGAATGCGCGCGCCGTTGGCGCCGCCGCGCTTGTCGGAGCCGCGGAACGTCGACGCC
>JAJZRT010001033.1 GCA_021802595.1 Pseudomonadota bacterium | reverse complement strand
AGAGCATCGGCCTGCGCTACTTCAACATCTTCGGCCGCCGCCAGGATCCCCAGGGCGCGTACGCTGCCGTGGTCCCGAAATGGGTTGCCAGCATGATCCGCAACGAGCCGGTCTACATCAACGGCGACGGCGAGACCAGTCGCGACTTCTGCTACATCGACAACGTCATCCAGGCCAACCTGCTCGCCGCCACCAGCCAGCACGCGGACGCGGCGAACCAGGTCTACAACGTCGCCGTCGGCGACCGCACCACGCTGAATCAGCTGTTCGAGGCCATTCGGGGCCTGCTCGAACCGAAGTACCCCCATCTCGCCGATTTCAAGCCGGTCTACCGCGACTTTCGTGCCGGTGACGTGCGGCATTCGCTGGCCGACATTTCCAAGGCGCGTGCGCGCCTGGGCTACGAGCCGACACACCGTATCGGAGACGGCCTGGCCGAGGCGATGGACTGGTACGTACGGGATCTGGGTTGACGCACCCTGCCCTTCCCCGGCGTCCCGCCGCACACCACGACACCGAGCAGGCCGCAGCAAGGCTGCGGTTCCAGCATGACGAAACGTGACGATCAGATCGAGCCGGACGGCGAGGCCAGGCAGAGTGCGCTGGAGGTCCTGTTGCGGCGGATGCAGGCCGAGAGCGATTTCCCCGCCCTGTCCGAGGCGATCGGCGACATCAACCGCGTCGCCTCGTCCGACCGCGAGGGCGTCAATGAACTGTCCAACCACATCCTCAGGGACTTCGCGCTCACCAACAAGCTGTTGAAGCTGGCCAACGTCGCCTACTACAACCAGGTCGGCGGCGGTTCGATCAGCACCATCTCGCGCGCAGTGGTGATCCTCGGTTTCGACGCGGTACGCTCGATCGCGCTGAGCCTGATCCTGTTCGACAACCTTGAAAACAAGGCGCACGCGCAGCAGCTGAAGGAGGAATTCGTCAAGGTGCTGTACGCCGGCATGCTGGCACGCGAAATGGCGGGCAAGGCGCAGGTGAAGGATGTCGAGGAGGCATTCATCGGGGCCATGCTGCACAAGCTGGGGCACATGCTGGCCATGTTCTACTTCCCCGCGGAGACGGCGCTGATCCGCCAGCGTGTCGAGTCCGAAGACCTGGGCGAGGCCCGCATCTCGACCGAGGTGCTCGGCGTGTCGTTCGAGAATCTGGGTATTGGCATCGCCCGCAGCTGGGGCTTTCCGGACACGCTGGTGCAGAGCATGAAAAGACTGCCGGACGGGCGGGTCAGGAAGGCCGCGAGCAACGTCGACCGGCTGCGTGCGCTGGCGGGATTCTCCAACGCGTTGTGCGAGGTCATCCTCGATACGCCGGATGCGGACCGCGGCAAGGCGCTGGCCGGGCTCACCGCACGCTTCGCCGATGCCGTGCCGGTGACGGTGGAGCAGCTGTCCGGGGTGATGGAGAAATCGATGCAGGACATCGCCCAGTTCGCGCTGGTGGTGAATGTCAACCTCAAGCACAGCGATTTCGCCAGGCAGGCCTCGAAATGGGCGGGCATGGCCGAAGCACCGGGCGCGGCGCCCGCGCCGGATGCCAATGCAGGCACGCCGCAGGGCGGCGCGGCCGACGCCATGGCCGCGCTGGACGCCAGCGTGCTGCACCAGCACGCGCCCGGCGCAGGCGAGGCCGGCGACAGGGCGCAGCGCACACCCGAGGAGATTCAATCCATCCTGGCTTCGGGCCTGCAGGATGTCAGCAACTCGCTGATCGACGATTCGGTTTCCATCAACGACATCCTGCGCATGATCCTCGAGGCCATGTATAGCGGCATGGGCTTCGGACATGTGGTGCTGTGCATCAAGGACGGTCGCCGCAACGCGATGTGCGGCAAGTTCGGTTTCGGCGACGGTGCGCAGGATCTGGTCAGGGCCTTCGATTTTTCCCTGGCGGGCCAGCCGGACGTATTCCTCGTCGCGCTGCAGAACAACGCCGACATCCTCATCACCGACATCGACGATGCCAAGATCGCCACGCGGATTCCGGCCTGGTACCGCCAGCATGTCCCGGCACATACCTTCGTGTTGTTCCCCATTGTCGTGAAGGGCAAGCCGATCGGCCTGATCTACGCCGACCGGCCGCAGGCCGGCGACATCACGATTCCCGAGAAGGAACTCTCGCTGCTCAAATCCCTGCGCAATCAGGCGGTGCTGGCCATCCGGCAGTCGCTGTAGCGCAGACCGCAGCCGGTTTCGCGCAAGGCGGCCGGCAGAGCCGGCATAATGGCGGCATGCCGTGCGTGCGCATCGCCCTTCGTTTCCTGAGTTGTCTGCTGGTCGCGGGTTGCGTCGCGTCTGCGCACGCCGTGCCCCTCCCCGACGCGTTTACGGCTGCGCTGAAGCAGGCCGGCATTCCGCTCGACCACGTGGCCGTGGTGGTGCAGCCGCTCGATGCGACCGAGCCGCTGCTCAGCCATAACGCCGAAGCCGCCCTCAACCCCGCCTCGGTGATGAAGCTGGTGACGAGCTTCGCGGCGCTGGATCAGCTGGGTCCCGACTACGCATGGACGACCGACGTGTGGGCGGACGGTCCGGTGGCGGACGGTGTCCTGCACGGCAATCTCGTCGTCAAGGGGCACGGTGATCCG
>JAJZRT010001032.1 GCA_021802595.1 Pseudomonadota bacterium | reverse complement strand
GGGCGTACCTGAAACCGGTCAGCTGCGCCGGGTGCGGCCGAACAGGTGCACCTGTGACGTGGACGGGCCGACCAGGTCGGCCAGCGTGTAGCGGCCGACCTGCTCCAGGAATTGCTGCTGGGCGTCGAACAGGATGTTCTTCAGCGTGCAACTCTTGCGGATGAGGCAGACCGGATCGTCGCAGTTGACGGGCGCGAGCGTCGCCTCCATCAGTTCGACGACGTCGCGCAGGTTGATCGCCGCGCTCGGCTGGCCGAGACGCAGCCCGCCCTGCTGGCCGCGGATGGCATGGACAAGGCCGGAAGCCGCCAGCTTCTGCACGATCTTCATGACGTGACTGCGCGAAATCGCGTAGCGCTCCGCGATTTCCTGCACCGTCGCCAGCCGGTCGTCGGGCATCGACGCCAGATAGATCAGCACGCGAAAGGCGTAGTCAGTGTGTTTGGTCAGTTGCATGGTGGCAGGCCGTGTCGCCTCGTTGATCCAGATATTCTACTTGACCCAGAAAATTAGATTCACCTAATATTCGGATCCTTTCATGCATCCATTATGCATGTTTGGTCCGAAAACCCCTAGGAGAAACCATGCTATCTGCCGAAACCCTGGCAACGATCAAGTCCACCGCCCCCCTCCTCGCCGAGCAGGGCCGGGCAATCACCGACCTCTTTTATTCCAAGCTGTTCGCCGGGCACCCGGAACTGCAGCACATCTTCAACATGGCGAACCAGGCACAGGGCGAGCAATCGCGCGCGCTGGCCGAGTCGGTGTTCCTCTACGCGAACCATATCGACGCGCTGCAGAACCTCGGCCCCATGGTCAGCCGCATCGCCCACAAGCACGCCAGCCTGCAGGTCGCGCCCGAGCACTATCCGATCGTCGGCAAATACCTGCTCGAAGCGATCCGCGATCATCTCGGGCTGGCAGACGGCCACCCGGTGCTCGGCGCCTGGGCCGAGGCGTATGAACAGCTCGCCGGCATCTTCATCCATACCGAGGAAGGCATCTACGCCCACAATGCGCGCAAGCCCGGCGGCTGGCGCGGCTTCCGCCCCTTCCTGATCCGCGAGATCCGCGACGAGGCAGAGGGCATCAAATCGGTCTATCTGGCGCCCGAGGACGGCCAGGCCATTGCGGACTTCGAGCCCGGGCAGTACATCGGCGTCAAGGTCAGGGTACCGGGCCACGAGTACGACGAGATCCGCCAGTATTCACTGTCCGACGCCCCCGGCAAGGACAGCTATCGCATCACCGTCAAGGCCGAGGGGACGGCGCCTGCCGGAAAGGTCTCTCACCACCTGCACGGGGCAAAGCCGGGCGACCGGGTCTGGGTACAGCCGCCGACCGGCGACTTCACCATCAAGCGCGCCGACCGTCGGCTCGCATTCATTGCCGGCGGCGTCGGCATCACACCGCTGCTGAGCATGCTGCACGCCCGCGTCGAGGCCGGGGCCGACCTCTCCGACCTCGTCTTCGTCCACTGCTGCCGCGACAAGGCGCATCATGCAATGGCGAACGAACTCCGCCAGCTTGCCAGTGCGCACGGCTTCAGCTATCGCGTCGCCTACGAGCAGGGCGGTGGCGCCGACCACCAGGGCTACCTGGACCGCGAGGTGCTCGCGCGCTGGCTCGGCGAACCCGACGCCGACGTCTACTTCTGCGGCCCCAAACCCTTCATGGCGGCCATCAATGGCGCTCTCGGCGGCATGGGCTACCGCGAGGAGCAGCTGCACTACGAGGTGTTCGGACCAAGTACCCGACTGCAGACGCACTGAAGAAAAGGGAGCCTATTGGCTCCCTTTTTTCTTACGGCTTCCTCGCCACCAGATCGATCAGCGCCGACATGCCGTGATGGTGCGTGCCCTCGCTGATGAAGGATTCGTGCTCGGCAAGGTGCAGGATGTTCCAGTCGCCGAACCAGTCGCGCAACAGGTCGGCGGTATACATGTTTTCCGCGTTCGGCGGGCCGCCGGTGCCGTACTCGATCTGCTTCGGCGTATAGCCTTGCAGGATCAGCACCCCGCCCGGCTTCAACGTGCGGCGGATACCGGCGATGATGCGGTCGCGCTCGGGTGGCGGCGCGAACTGGATGAAGATCGCGGCGACCAGGTCGTAGGCCGCTTCCGGCCAGGCCCAGTCAAGCACGTCGACCTGATCGGTCGCGAGTGCGACGCCGCGTTCGGCTGCAAGCTTGCGCGCTTTCTCCAGTGCGATCGGTGAGACGTCGATGGCATGCACGTCGAGGCCCTGCTGTGCCAGCCATACCCCGTTGCGCCCCTCGCCGTCCGCAATCGCCAGCGCGCGCATGCCGGGCCGCAGCCGGGCCGCCTGGCTTTCGAGAAAGCGGTTCGGCGCCGTGCCGAAGATGTATTCCTCGGTCGCATAGCGCGCGTTCCAGAAGCCGGAACTCACCTGGCGTTGGCGCTCAGCAGACGCTCCAGCTGCGCGGCCGGCACCATGCCGGGCACGCGCACGCCGTTGGCGAAGAACAGGGTGGGCGTGCCGCCCACCTTCAGCTTGTTGCCGAGCTCGATGGTGGCATCGACCGGATTGGCGCACTTGCCGTCGTTGTTCGGCACCGTGCCGCGGGAAATGTAGAGA
>JAJZRT010001031.1 GCA_021802595.1 Pseudomonadota bacterium | reverse complement strand
GCCCGCCTGTGCCTGCCCCATGACCGTTCACGACGATGTATGACAATCTGTGACAGTCGTCGCGTCGCTGCAGGCACGGTGGTAGGCTTGACGCATGGAAAACGCGCGCCTGCTGATCGTCGACGATGACCACGAGCTGTCGTCGATGCTGTCCACCTATCTCAAGGGCCAGGGTTACCAGGTGACGGTGCTGGGCCACGGCGGCAGCCTCGATGCGACGCTGGCGCAGTCCGCGCCCGACCTGCTGATTCTCGACGTGATGCTGCCTGGCGAGGACGGCCTGTCGATCGCCCGCCGCCTGGCGGGAACGCTGCCCATCCTGATGCTGTCGGCCAAGGGGGAGGACATCGACCGCATCCTCGGGCTGGAATTCGGCGCCGACGACTATCTCGCCAAACCCTTCAACCCGCGTGAACTGCTGGCGCGCATCAAGGCGCTGCTGCGCCGGGTGCGTACGCCGCCGCAGGCCAGCACGCTGCGCTTCGGCGAACATGTCCTCGACCTGACACGGCGCACCCTGCACCGGAACGGCACGCCGGTCGCGCTCACCAGCGCCGAATTCGCACTGCTCAAGGTGCTCGCCAGCCATCCCGGGCGGGTGTTCTCGCGCGACGACCTGGTCGCTGCCGCCAGTGGCAGCCCCGACCGCCTGCCGTTCGACCGCTCCATCGACGCGCGCGTGGCACGCCTGCGCAAGAAGCTCGACGACGCCTCCGACGCGCCGCGCTACATCCGCACCGTGTGGGGGGCCGGCTACGTCTTCGTCGGACACGAGGCATGAATGCACCCTCGCTGCGGCGCAGCGTAGCACTGACCTTCGCTGCCTGGATCGCGATCTTCCAGGTCGTGGTGTTCTGCCTGTCGGCCTGGTGGGTCGCGTGGCCCCTGCTGCGCACGGCGTCGAACGACTTCGCCGCGCTGATCGTGCTGTCCGCGCAAACCTGGGTCGAGTTGCCGCCCGGTCGCCGCGGCGCGCTGGAGGCAGCGCTGTCCGCCGAGCATGGCCTGCAGCGGGTCGAGGCGCACACGCCGCTCGACGAAGGCGTGAGCTACCTTCCCTTCGTCCGCCTGCTGCAGGATCGGCTCGGCGCGCTGACCGGCCACCCCGCCCGCGTGGCATGGGATCCGTCACGACAGCGCTATCTGGCCGACATCGAACTGGACAGCGGGCACCTGCGCTTTGCCTTCTCGCGCGAACGCATCGGCACCAATCCGCCGCTGGCAATCCTTGCCACCCTGCTCGCCAGCCTCGCGCTCGCATTGCTGGTCTCCCAACGGGTATCGCGCCGGTTGGCGCGACCGCTGATCCGGCTGGAGAACGCCGTCCAGGCCGTGGGGCGCGGCGAAACGCCGGCCCTGCCGGTCGCCAACGGCGTACGCGAGCTGGACGGCCTGAGCCGCGAATTCAACGACATGGCGCGCCAGGTGCAGGCCCATGCCCAGACCCGCACCACCCTGCTGGCCGGCGTGTCGCACGACCTGCGCAGCCCGATCACGCGGCTGCGCATGGCGCTGGAACTGGCGCGCGCGCAACCCGATCCGGCGCTGTTCGACAACATGGAACGCTATCTGGAACAGATGGACCGCCTGATCGGCGATTTCATCGACTATGGCCGCGGCACCAGCCTGCGCCCGCCGCAGCCGCTTGAATTGTCTCCCTGGCTCGCGCGTCTGGCCGATGAATACCAGGCCAGGTTCACGCCCTGCGGCGACATCGTCATTCCGACCCAGGCGGCGGCGCTCGAGCGCGTCCTCGTCAACCTGCTGGACAATGCGCGCCGTCACGCGCCGTCCAGCCCGCCGCAACTCGCATGCGGGCGAAGCCGCGACGGCGTGCATATCGACGTGCTGGATCGCGGCACCGGCATCCCGCCAGACCATCTCGACAAGGTGTTCGATCCGTTCTACCGCATCGACCCGGCCCGCCAGACGCCCGGCAGCGGCCTGGGGCTCGCCATCGTGCGCGAAATCTGCCGCGCCCACGGCTGGCATATCGCGCTCGACAACCGCCACGGCGGCGGACTGCGGGCACGGCTGACCCTGCCGGCGGCCCAGTCCTGACCTGCGCCTCCCCCCCCACATAGGCCGCAGCCAGCAGGTGCAATGAGCCTGCTGAAATACGGATGACATACGGCCCCAATAGGATGCGCCAGGTACTGATTCGGATGATCACGGCATGGGGGTCCTCATCAGCCTTCAACGCCTGATCAATACAAGAAAAAATCGGTACGACCTCCATTCATGATCAAGGGAAACCCAAATGACGCTCAAGAAACTTTCACTCGCAATCGGCCTGCTGCTGGCCGGCTCGTCAGCCTTCGCCGGCAACACGTCGTTCGACCGCTTCACCCCCATGACCGGCGACGTCGGCGCCGGAACCCTGCCCGAGTCCGCGCCCTACAAGCTGTCCTCGCCGCGCTTCAGCCAGATGACCATCGTCGCCCGTGACCCGAGCCAGGCGGCCCGTTTCGACAGCGGCAACTACGACATGCATACCGTGAACGAGACCGGCCCCGAGGCCGGCCGCTTCCTGTTCACCGTGTTCGAGACCGGCCAGGCCGGCATCCAGCGCACCGCTCTGCGCACCATGCAGACCAC
>JAJZRT010001030.1 GCA_021802595.1 Pseudomonadota bacterium | reverse complement strand
GAACTGGCTTTCCAGGGGATCACGTATTACAACGGCAATCGCCTGTTGTGGCGCGACAATACCGTAACCGGCCTGAAGGTCGGGCGCACGCCCCAGGCCGGCTATTGCATGGCGACGTCGGCGCAGCGCGGCGACCAGCGCCGCATCGCCGTGGTGCTGGATGCGCGCTCGGACGCGCAGCGCACGCAGGACGCGCTGAAGCTGCTGAATTACGCTTTCGAGAATTTCGACAGCGTGCCGCTTTATCGCGCCCAGCAAGCCGTCAAGGTGGTCAACCTCTACCGGGGCGAGCGTCCCTCGGTGAGCATGGGCTTCGCGCAGGATTTCCATCTGGTGGTTCCCCGGGGCGCCGCGCCCCGCGTCAAGGCGGAAGTCATCACCCGGCAGCCCATCGTGGCGCCGGTGAACAAGGGGCAGCGCCTGGGCACCCTGCGGCTGACGCTCGACGGCCAGCCGCTCGGCGACTATCCCCTGGTCGCCCTGCATGACGTCGGCGTGGCCGGCATCTTCGGCCGTGGCTGGGATTCGCTCCGGCTGCTGTTCGCAAAGTGAGCGTCTACCTCAACGGCCGGTTCCTGCCGCTCGCCGAAGCGAAGGTACCGGTGCTCGACCGCGGCTTCGTCTTCGGCGACGGCGTCTACGAACTGGTGCCGGTGTATTCGAGGAAGCCGTTCCGCCTCGACGGCCACCTGCGCCGGCTGCAGGGCAGTCTCGACGGCATCCGCCTGGCCAACCCGCACGGGGTAGCCGCGTGGCGCGACCTGATCCTGCGTCTGGTCGAGTTGCAGGATTTCGACGACCAGTCGGTCTATATCCAGATCACCCGGGGCACGCCTGTTGAGGGACAGCCGCCGCGCGACCATGCCTTTCCCAAAGGCGTGCAGCCGACGGTGTTCATGTTCGCGCAGCCGCTGGTGACCGCCATGCCCGCGCAGAAGGCCGCCGGCGTGTGCGCGGTCAGCGCGGTCGACAACCGCTGGCTGCGCTGCAACATCAAGGCGATTTCGCTGCTGGCCAACATCCTGCTGCGCCAGCAGGCGGTGGACGCCGATTGCGCCGAAACCGTGATGCTGCGCGACGGCTTCCTCACCGAAGGCGCGGCAAGCAACATCTTCGTGGTGAAGGACGGCGTGCTGCGGGCGCCGCCACCGTCGAACCTGATGCTGACCGGCATCACCTACGACGTGGTGCTGGAACTTGCCGCTGCGCACGGCATTCCGCACGAGGTGAGGGCGATTTCCGAGGCCGAGGTGCGCGACGCCGACGAGCTCTGGATGACGTCGTCCACCAAGGAAATCATGGCTATCGTGAAGCTGGACGGCGCACCGGTCGGCGCTGGCGTGCCGGGTCCGCTGGCGCGACAGATGGATACGCTGTACCAGACCTTCAAGCACCAGGTGATGAGGTCATGAGCGAACACGAGACCCTGCTGCAATTTCCCACCGATTTCCCCATCAAGATCATGGGCGAGCGCCGCGACGACTTTGCGCAGGCCATGGTCGAGCTGGTGCTGCGTCATGCGCCGGATTTCAGGGCGGAAACCGTCGAAATGCGCGTATCCAGCAGCGGCAACTACCTGTCGGTGACCTGCGTGGTGCGCGCCACCTCGAAAGCCCAGCTCGACGCGCTGTATCGCGAGATCACCGCGCATCCGTGGGTGAAGATGGCGCTTTGATGGCGAGCAGTGAGCGGCAAGCGGTGAGCGGGAAGGCGATCGTTCGACACCTGGGGCGGGTCGAGTACGAGCCGACGTGGCGGGCGATGCAGGACTTCACCGCGCGGCGCACGCCCGATACCGCGGATGAAATCTGGATGCTGGAGCATCCGCCCGTCTACACCCAAGGGCAGGCCGGCAAGCCGGAGCACCTGATCGCCACCACCAAGATTCCCGTGGTGCCGATCGACCGCGGCGGCCAGATCACTTACCACGGGCCCGGGCAGGTGGTGGCCTATGTGCTGGTCGACCTGCGGCGCCGCGGCTACGGCATCCGCGAGCTGGTGACGCGCATGGAGCAGGCGGTGATCGACTTCCTGGCGGCGCAGGGCGTGGCCGCCACGCGGCTGGCCGGTGCACCCGGCGTGTATGTCGATGGCGCCAAGATCGCGGCGCTCGGCCTGCGCGTCAGGCATGGCTGCACGTACCATGGCCTGGCCTTCAACGTCGACATGGACCTGACGCCGTTTGCCGCCATCAACCCCTGCGGCTACGCCGGGATGCGGGTGACGCAATGCCGCGATCTCGGCGTGGCAATACCCCTGCCTGAGGCGGAGCAGGTGCTCGCCCAGCGCCTGCTGGACACGATCTATTCTTGACTGATTTAGTCGACTATTAGTATTCTTGTAGCTTCTAATGGAGTTATTCATGAGCACCGACACCCTGCCGTCCGACCCCAAGCTGCTGATGCGTTCGATCATCCAGCGCATCGCCACTGGTCCGGACCTGTCCAAGAACATCAGCCGCACCGAAGCGCATCTGGGCACCAAGGCCATCATCGACAACGTGATCGACCCGGTGCAGGTGGGCATCTACTTCATCGCCCTGCGCATGAAGCGCGAGACGATGGACGAAAACCGCGGGGTGCTCGACGCGGTGCTCGAA
>JAJZRT010001029.1 GCA_021802595.1 Pseudomonadota bacterium | reverse complement strand
GGCCAACGCGGTGATGGATGGCGGTGACATCTGGTCGGCGCAGACGTTCGCCATGCGTCCGGCGAAGAAATCCAGCATCTATCGCAGTGAGGTGGCCGATGCGGCCGTGCGCGGCGTGCTGGAGGCGCTGACGCGTTATCCCGACTATGTGCGCGGCAACTGGAAGCCCACCCCGTCGCACGAATTCAAGTCGGCGGTGCGTGGCATCGAACGTCCTTTCATGAAGCAGGCGCAGCGCGCCATCGACTGGCAGCACGACGATACCGTCACCGTGATGCGCAAGCTGAATGCAGCCGACGGTTGTCCCGGCGTGAAGGACACGTTGTTCGGGCAGCCGTGCTACCTGTTCGACGCTCGCGCCGAGGCCGGATACCGCGGTGCGGCGGGCGAGGTGCTCGGGCGCTGCGGCGATGCGCTGCTGCGCGCCACCACCGACGGTGCGGTGTGGATCGGCCACGCAGGCCGCGTCGAATACGATCCCGGCTTCAAGTTGCCAGCGGCCGTGGCCTTCGCGACTGAGGCCGCTGCCTTGCCTGAACTGGCGCGTGCCGTGCCGGGAGAGATACGTTACGAGGAACACGGCAGTGTCGGCTTCCTGCATTTCGATTTTTACAACGGTGCGATGTCCACCGATCAGTGCGCGGCGTTGCGCGACGCTTACCGGGACGCGAGCAGGCGGCCGACGCGCGTGCTGGTGCTCCTGGGCGGCGAGGACTTCTGGTCCAACGGCATCCACCTCAACCGCATCGAGGCTGCCGACAGCCCGGCCGATGAATCCATGCGCAACATCGAGGCCATGGATGATCTCGCGCTGGAGATACTGCGCACCACGAACAAGCTCACCGTGGCGGTGATGCAGGGCAACGCCGGTGCGGGCGGCTGCTTCCTCGCGCTGGCGGCGGACCAGGTGTGGGCGCGGCAGGCGGTGGTGCTCAACCCGCACTACAAGAACATGGGGAACCTGTACGGTTCCGAGTACTGGACCTATTTATTGCCGGCACGGGTCGGCAAGGAGCGCGCGCAAAGCATCATGCAGAACCGTTTGCCGATCTCGGCTGTCGCGGCCGTGCAGGAAGGGCTGATCGATGCGTGCTTCGACGACGATACGATGGACTTTCGCGCTCGGGTCAGGCGCATGGCGCTGGAACTGGCGACAGCGCCGGACTACGCACAGCGCCTTGCCGACAAATGTGCGCGCCGCACCTGCGATGAGGCGAAGAAGCCGCTGGCCGAATACCGGGCCGAAGAACTGCGCGAGATGAAGCGCAATTTCTACGGCTTCGATCCCAGTTATCATTACGCACGGCATCATTTCGTTTACAAGATCCCGCATGCTTTCACGCCACGCCATCTGGCATGGCATCGTGAATCGCCGATGTCCGCAACGGCGTGCGCATGACGGGACAGTTGCAGCAACGCCCTGATCCGGAAGGAGACTACTGATTTATGGCTACTCAAACCACCGTCCTGGTCATCGACGATGAACTGCGCTCGCAGGAGTCGATACGCCGCACCCTGGACGAGGAATTCAACGTGCTGACCGTGTCGAGTGCCGAGGAGGGACGCGCGGTCATGGAGCGGGAACGGATACAGGTCGTGCTGTGCGACCATCGCATGCCCGGCGTGACCGGGATCGATTTCCTGAAAGAGGTCCGCGAACGCTGGCCGGACGCGGTCAGGATGATCATTTCCGGCTATACCGATGTCGAGGACATCATCGCCGGCATCAACGATGCCGGTATCTACCAGTACATCCTGAAGCCCTGGCACCCCGAGTCGCTGCTGCTGAACGTGCGCGCGGCGGCGCAGCTGTACGACCTGCAGCAGCAGAGCAACCGGATGAACCTGGAGTTGCGCACCATGCAGCCGGTGTTGCAGAAGCGCGTGGCCGCGAAGCACGAGAAGCTGCGCGACCACTACGAGTTCTCGCGCATCGTGCGCGCGGCATCCAGTCCGCTGAACCAGGTCATCGAGCTGGCGGCGCGGGTCGCCAATAGCGACATCGCGGTGCATATCTCGGGTGAATCCGGCTCCGGCAAGGAATTGCTGGGACGTGCCATCCACTATTCCAGCCCGCGGGCGACGCGCGCCTTCGTCATCGAGAACTGCGGCGCGATGTCGGACCAGTTGCTGGAATCGGAACTGTTCGGGCACAAGCGCGGCAGTTTCACCGGCGCGTTCGAGGACCGCATCGGCCTGTTCGAGCAGGCCGATGGCGGCACGATCTTCCTGGACGAGATCGGCGACACCTCGCCGTCGTTCCAGGTCAAGCTGCTGCGCGTGCTGCAGGAAGGCGAGATACGACCCGTCGGCAGTTCGCGTTCGCGCAAGATCGACGTGCGCGTACTCTCGGCGACCAACCGCGACCTGGAAGAGGAAGTGCGCAAGGGGCGTTTCCGCGAGGACCTGTATTACCGGCTGACGCAGTTCCTGCTGCCGATGCCGGCCCTGCGCGAACGCAGGATGGATACGCCGCTGATCGCGCTCTCGCTGCTGCGCGAGGCCGCGCCGGCCATGGGCAAGACCATCAACGGGTTCACGCCGGAAGCGCTGGACTGCCTGTGCAACTACCAGTGGCCGGGTAATGTGCGCGAGATGCAGAAC
>JAJZRT010001028.1 GCA_021802595.1 Pseudomonadota bacterium | reverse complement strand
GTGACGGACGGCACGCGTGACGCCGTGACGGCGCCGCAGCGGCAGCTTCCGGTGCTCTCCACCATGCCTGCGGCTCCAGGCGCTGACGCGCCTTCGCCGCCCCCCTTCTTTGAGACAAAGCCCAACCCCAGAAAACCCGAAGGCAGACACCTGACCCCCGATGAGCAGGCGCTTTGCGGGCAGGTCTGGGCGCAGTACAGATCGGCGTACCGCGCCCGCTACGGGGTTGATCCCCTTCAGGACGGCAAGGCCCGCCGGCAGGTTGCCGATCTCGTGCGCAGCCTGGGGGCACAGGCACCGGCCATTGCCGCCTGGTACGTCGGCCATGGCGGGCGCTGGTATGTCGAAAAGGGCCATGACATTGGATCGCTGCTGGCCGATGTCGGGAAGTTGCGCACCGAATTCATCGCGTCTCAGGTCAAGGTCAACGTGCTCTCGCGCGTGCAGGGCTCCGCACCAGGGCCAGATCGCCCGTTGGTGCCGGCGCCCGAGAAGATCAAAGAGCAATTGCAGCGTCTTCAGTCCCATTTCACGAGCGGGCGTTTCGCGACGGCCGCAGCAAAGGAGTCCACCGGATGAATCCGATCGATACGTGCACCGCATCACTCAATTTCGGGCAAGACGAGCTGAGTCGAACCGAGATTCTGGAAATCTCACTCAGGACCATCCGGCCCGATCCCGGTCAGCCGCGACGCTACTTCGATGAGGAGGCGCTGGCCGAGCTGCGCGACAGCATGGCGTTGTATGGGCTCCTGCAGCCGGTAGGCGTGCGGCAATCAGCCGATGGAAGTTGGGAACTGATCTTCGGCGAGCGCCGGTACCGCGCAGCAATCATGTTGGGCTGGAAGACGATCCCCGCACGCGTTTTCCCGGTGGAGGCGCGGCGGATCAAGACCTTGCTTCAGCTCGGCGAAAATGCCCACCGCGCGGATCTGTCCCTCCTGGAATACCTGAGCGGCATCGAGCAGCTGCGCGATTTGGGCGTTCCGGCCGGTGCGATGGCGCGCATGTTGTGCAAACCGGACGAGTGGGTGGCGGCGATGATGGCCATCAGCCGCGACCCCCTGGCGCGTTCCCTTTACGAGGCCGGGATCATGACGCAGGTCGGCGCCTGGGAGGCGTTCTGCCGCCTCCCGGAGCATCTGCGCAACGGACTGCTGCAAAGTGGCGAGCAGTTGACGATTCAGCGGTGCAGAAAGGTGCTGGATGCCCACGAGGCGCAGATGTCTGCGCGACAACAGGGGCTGTTGCAGGAACCGGAGTCAAGTTGCTACGCGTCGTCGGACAGATCCTCCGCGGCCCATGCGGAGAGCAACGCATATGAGGAAAGCGCTCAGACGGCCGACGATCCGGGCGAGTCCGTGGAGCCGTTCGACGTGCATGCGCAGGAAGATGCGAGTGCAGAGGACCGGGCTGACAACGAGATCATCACGGTAGCGCTCCCACTATGGCTCGCGCGCGCCCTGGTCCCCGAGAGGGCGGTTCAGCTTCAGCAGATTGCCCAGTGGGTGCCCCGAAAGAACGGATTCCGTGCCGCGGTCCGCACTGCACTGGCCGCGGTCGAGCAGGATCTGATCCAGGTCATCACCGGTTTCGCAGGAGGCCGGCCATGAGCGCACAAGGCGTGGACGCCATCACCCTGTTTCAACTGCTCGACGAAGAGGGATTGGCGCGGGTTGCAAGGTCCGCCAGGACGGACATCGAAGATGTGCGCCAGCAGGCCCTGATGATCTGTGCGGAAATCGCAGCAGGGCAGAGCACCTTCGACCCGCTCCTCGGCACCCTCGAGCAGTTCGTGTTCGGCAAGCTTTGGGGCTTCGCGGAGCGCGAATCCCAGTTTCGCTCTGACAACAGCACCGAGGACGAGGAGTCGGAGGGTAGTCATCTTTCAGCGGCTCGCGACGAAGACGCCAACCCTCTGTCGATTCTCCTGGCGCGTGAAGAGGCGCGGGAGGATGAACAGGTGCGCAGCGCGGCGGTCGCCGCGGCCCGCCGAGCCGATCCGCTGACGGCACTGGAGCTTTGTCTCGCCGCCGGCGCGGCCGGTGGTCAAATCGCCCAGATGATGGGACGTCACCGGGCCACCGGCTGGCGCAAGCGTCGGGATGCCTTGGTTGCCACAGCCCAACTGCTTGGCGTGTCGGTCAGGCCTGATTGAGTGCGCATGAGAGGCCGTCACTGAAAGCGAAAGCGCAGCAGCCAGCCACCGGTGAGGCTTCTCGGAAGCGTGCTCAGCATTACTCGGGCGCTATCCTCAAGCAAGGCACGATTGAAAGTAGACGCTTTCAGGCGTACTCAGGCGACCAGGCTTTCGATCAACTGGCGCATGGCCGGTGTGTTGAAATCGCGCCCGCCGACGGCTTGGCGCACGATATTGCCGCGTGGGTCGATCAGGTAGCTTGTGGGGATGCCCATGACGCCGAACGCATGCGCCACGGCGCTCTTACTGTCGAGCAACACCGGGAATGTGGGCGTGGGATTGAGCTGGCCCATGAAGGCGAACACCTGGTTCAGGCTCTCGCCCTGGTCCAGCGCCAGCACGGCAAACGGCTTGTGCTTGAGCGATAAGTACAGCTTTTCGATCGACGGCATTTCCGCACGGCAG
>JAJZRT010001027.1 GCA_021802595.1 Pseudomonadota bacterium | reverse complement strand
CGCTCGCCCGGCCTCTTGGCCCGGCTGCAAGAAGCGCCGGGCAATCGACCAGCTGCGGCACCGTGGACTACCGGGAAAACCGTGCCACCTCAGGCCGCATCACCCACTCGAGATTCAATAGAGGCCTCTTTTCAAATGCCTTCCTAGCGAACAACGCATTCCTCAGCGCTCTCGACTCCCGCCGTGGATCCGTCTTGACCGTCTTTTCCTTATGTGCCAGCTTCGTTGCGCGCCGTGGCTCAACGTTGCGCTTACCCTCACGCGCCTGCGCCTGAACCACGTCTGCTGATACCGCGCGAATTTCTGCGGCGCGCTCCGTGCGGACTTCTCTACCTCCTAGGTAATGCCCGCCCAGAGCAAAAATTGTGATGCCAATCGCGACAGTAGCTGCCGCGGCTGCTGCCCTGATGACACGAGACCTCACCGATCGCCTTGAGGAATCATTCATAGCTCATTCCTCTGTTAGCAAAACGGAGTGGTGTTTTTGCCAGGCCCAAGATTATCCCCCGGGATGTCGCCCTGCGTCTCGGCTACCTTGACGATATCCGCCAGCTGCGTCGCACGCGTAGACGCCAAGGTCGGGTCTTCTTTAATCAGAGTCGCCAGATTGCCAAGATTTTGAGTCACCAGCCCGTGATTTCCAGCAATGTTTTTAATAAAGCTACCCTGCCCTCCGTTATAAACAATGCTCACCAGCACATCCTGAAGCACCGCAGGCAGCTCGTTAAACGGCGTTCCTCCATCGTATTTTGGCACTATAGACTCAGTCCACGTTAACGCCTGATTAGACACATAATTATCGAATGCACTAACAGTCGCCAAAGATACCGTCAAGCCGCCGTTCTTCGTCAAAGCCGCTTGCGCTTTCGACCCTCTTGGACCAGGCGCCCACGCCCATGACTGGAAGCACTTTCCGGAAATAATCGGCCCCGGCCCCGGACAGACCAAAGCTGGCACCTTATGCTCCATGAAGGGCGTCATCGCAATCGAATCCGGCGGACCAATACCCGCTGCCGCTAGTTCCGTCGGCGGTTGCTGGGCCAGATCGATTCCGTAGCCGAGACCGACACCCGATAAGCTCTCTTGTAATTGTCCATCGCTGAAATACGGATTGCCGTTGTTCACGACGTATCCGCCATTCAGCCCTTTCGGACCAACCCCTTCTTCGTCGTCAATGAGTGTTTGAATTGACCCTCTCAACACCGGATTGTTGCAATTCGGGTTTGTAAACGCTCCGTGACCTCCCGATCCGCCGCCCTCAGGTGGGGGATTTTGACCTGGCCACGGGTGGGGGATTTTGAAGTGGCCGCCGGGGCTCGGGCAAACCCATCTCCCTTCGCTGGCTCCCGCCAGCTTCCGCTGGCCTCCGCCAGGCGCAGCAACACCCTGATTTCAGCCACGCAATGTCCGCCGAGTTCCACCCGCATCGGCTGGCCGCCGGACGGCAGCGGCAGGCGGTACTCATCCGCTTGGGAGGAGCGAGTACGAGAAGTTGATGGGCCGGTATCGACCCCAAAGGGACATTCACTGACCCGTCGTCCAGAGGCGCAACAATGGCCAGAGCGGACATCCGTCTGTCTACGCTGGCCTAGCATGCAGCGGATTTGCGCCGATACGCATCATGCCTTACAATGTACGCGCACGTAAGGAGCCCGCGCATGTCCGAAGCCACTATCACCAGCAAGGGACAGGTCACGATTCCTGCTGATATCCGAAGAGCCATGGGACTCTCAGCGGGTGAGCGTGTGGTCTTCACGCAGCTTGACGACGGCACGATCGTGTTCCGAGCGAAGCGGCGCTCCATTCTGGAGCTCAAGGGGTTGCTGAAGCCTGCGCGAGCTGGGAAACAGCCCGTCTCGGTCCGGGACATGAACATTGGTCGCCGCTGACCAATGGCCGGCCTCGACACAAACGTGCTCGTCCGGTGGATCGTGGACGACGATCCGCGGCAAGCGGTGCGAGTGCAGCGTTTGTTCGAGGATGCGCATGGGCAAGGGGCGCCGCTGTTCGTTCCCAGCACCGTTATGCTCGAGCTCGAATGGGTGCTGCGCTCGCGCTACAAATTCGACAAGTCCACCGTTCTAGGCGCGTTCAACGCGTTGCTCGAAACTCAGGAACTCGAGTTCCAGGATGAGCCCGCATTGGAACGAGCACTTGCATTCTATCGACAGAACTCGGTCGACTTTGCTGATTGTCTACATGCTGGGCAGTGCGGTTCGGCTGGCCGCGTTCCGATGATCACTTTCGACGAAGCGGCAGCTCGGCTACCGAGCGTCGAACTCCTAAAATAGTCACCTCGCGGCTCATTCGGCAGCCCACTGGATTCTCGCTCACCGTGGCGTCCGCTTTGTGGACCGTACAAGGCACAGACCAATGTCGGGAGTTGGCCGAACCCGGTCCGGCGCTCCGTGCCGAGGCGAACTTAAGACAACCGAAAGCGCGAGCGCATCAATTTTGCTTCGCTTCCACATGTCTTCGAACGGGTGATTTCGACCCCTATGCACAGGATGCAACTATGCAAAGCTGGATTTCGGGGCAGCGCTGATCTGGGCATTTCCCAGCCGTCTGGGAGCCATAGGGTCGGGCTGAACTGGACATAGTTTCTC
>JAJZRT010001026.1 GCA_021802595.1 Pseudomonadota bacterium | reverse complement strand
AAGATCGCGCGAATTCCGCCCAAGACCGTGTCGTCCGACGACAAGAACTCGCTGAAGACGCTGGATCGCGACCTGAAGGCGGTGGTGTACGGCCAGAATGCGGCGATCGACGCGCTGGCGACGGCCATCAAGATGTCGCGCAGCGGCCTCGGCAACCCGCAGAAACCGATCGGAAACTTCCTGTTTTCCGGGCCTACCGGGGTCGGCAAGACCGAAGTCGCGCGCCAGCTGGCCTACGTGCTGGGTGTCGAACTGATCCGTTTCGACATGTCCGAATACATGGAGCGCCACGCCGTCTCGCGGCTGATCGGCGCGCCGCCGGGCTACGTCGGCTTCGACCAGGGCGGACTGTTGACCGAAGCGGTCAACAAGCATCCCTATGCCGTTGTTTTGCTGGATGAAGTCGAAAAAGCCCACCCGGATATTTTCAATGTGCTGCTGCAGGTGATGGACCACGGCACCCTGACCGATACCAACGGGCGCAAGGCCGATTTCCGCAACGTGGTGCTGATCATGACGACCAATGCCGGCGCGGAAATGCTCAACAAGGCGACCATCGGCTTCGCCGGTTCACGCGAAAGCGGCGACGAGATGGGCGAGATCAAGCGCATGTTCACCCCGGAATTCCGCAATCGGCTGGATGCGATCATCCCGTTCGCGCCGCTGACCGAGCCGGTGATCCTGCAGGTGGTGGACAAGTTCCTGATGCAGCTGGAAGAGCAGCTGCACGAGAAGAAGGTCGAGGCGGTGTTCACCGATGCCCTGAAGGCGTATCTCGCCAAGCATGGCTTCGATCCGCTGATGGGCGCCCGACCGATGGCGCGTCTGATCCAGGACACCATCCGCAAGGCGCTGGCGGACGAACTGCTGTTCGGCAGGCTGGCGCATGGCGGACGGGTGACCATTGATGTCGACGCCAGCGAGCAAGTCAGTCTGGAGTTCGAGGAGGCGGTGCCGGTGTAAGTTCGCAAAAGCGAAATTACCCATAAAGATTCCGCATGGGTGGTCGTTAGCCGTTCTAGATACAGGTGCGTTTTCGGTTTTGGTCGCGTTTTCCGCTTCGTCCCGATGAAGTCGCGAAATCTGCAGCAATCCCGACGCCTGTGCATCGCGTTGATCTAGAGAGGACCCTCCATGAAGCTGCTGCACCTCGCACCGCATATCGCTGCCATTACGCTGCTAGGTTTCCTGCCCGTCTATGCCCATGCCGCCGATGCAGGCACGGGCAATCCCGCAGTGTCCGGCGAGGACCTGGCGGCCGCAAGCGAGCGCATCCGCCAGACCGGGGCGCAGATGCGTGAGGATCTGAAGAAGGCGCGGGCCCGCCTTGAAGCGCAGAAGGCGCAGCAGGAGGCTGAGCGCAAACGGCAGGAGGAACTGGCGCGCCAGCAGGCCCTCAAGGAAAAACAGCAACGTGAAGCCCAGCAGGCTGCGCAGGAACGCGCTCGCCGGGAGGCCGCCGCACGGGAGCAGGCCGAGCGCCAGCGCCAGGAAGCGCTGCGCGCGAAGCAGCAGGAGGCTGCCAACCAGGCAGCGGCCAAGGCCCGGGCAGCCGAAGCGCTCAAGGAGGCGCGTGCGTCGGTTGGCGTGCGGGCGTTCGGGGATGATCGGCAGGCTGCCAAAGCCAGGGCCGCAGAAGCGCTCAAGAAAGCGCGTGAATCGGCTGGCGTGAAGGCGTTCGGGGAATAACCTGGCCGGGGTTCACGCGCAACATAGAGCCTGAGAGATTCGACAGCGGCGGGCAGGCGAGGGCGCCCCGCCCCGTGCCTGTGGTGGCATGGGGTGACCACGAATTGCGCCCGGATTGATCCTAAGCGAAGAAACAAAAAGCGGCGCCTGGGGCGCCGCGAAAAACCCGGTGTGGCAGGAGGAGGAGCGCCTGGGGATGAACCCCTACCGGGAAATCTACAAGGGAAATCTACACCGTCTGAATATAGGCCAATAAACAACTTGTGCCATCGGCATATTCGTTCAGCCTGACGTAGTATTTTGAATTACGGCGCGAATGTTTTTTTCTTTAGCGCAATTCAGGCGCGCGCTTCCATAACTTGCTCAATAGGGTCGAATCCCGCACCATACGGGGCATTCGATGAATACCGGAGTGTTGATGAAAAGCCAACGCGCATCGCTCGCTGCCGTCCTGGCCGTCTGCATGGGGCTGTCAGCCTGTGAGCAGCCGGCAAACTTCCCCCAGGACGCCGTCGCCGCCAAAGTTGGGGGCGACGCCATCGGCGAATTCGAACTGGGCCGCGCCGTCGCGCGCCTGGGGCCCATGAGTGCGGCTGAATCGGCCCAGGCCCGCGGCAAGGTGCTGGAAGCCCTGATTGACCAGCATCTGGTCAGCAATGCCGCCAGAGACGCGAAGCTGGATAAAGCCCCGGAGGTCGCGCTGGCGATGCAGCAGGCGCAACGCCAGGTACTCGTGGAAGCCTACATGGAGCGCCTGTTCAAGGATATGCCCCAGCCCACGGCGGGCGAGAACCAGGACTACTACAACCGCCACCCCGAATTGTTCGCGCAGCGCAAGGTATACCGCGTCCAGGAATTCAACCTGCAGCTGGCCCCGGAACGCGTCGCCGAGGTGGAGGCGCAGCTGAAGCAAAGCCG
>JAJZRT010001025.1 GCA_021802595.1 Pseudomonadota bacterium | reverse complement strand
GGAAAACGTGAGCTTCGCGGTGAAGTCGCGCTGGCCCGGCTGGCACAGGCACAAGGTGCAAGATCACGCCATGCGCTACATCGAACTGGTCGGCCTCAGGGGCGCCGAGCACAAGAAGCCGTCGCAACTGTCCGGCGGCATGAAACAGCGCGTCGGCATCGCGCGCGCGTTTTCCATCGAGCCGAAAATGCTGCTGATGGACGAGCCCTTCGGCGCGCTCGATGCGCTCACGCGTGGCGTCATCCAGGACGAATTGCTGAAGATCTGCGCCGAGACGCAGCAGACCGTGTTCATGATCACGCACGACGTCGACGAAGCCATCCTGCTGTCCGACAGGATCATGCTGATGTCGAACGGCCCGCACGCGCGCATCGCCGAGATCGTCAACAACACCCTGCCGCGTCCGCGCGAGCGCAGCGCCATCCACAAGCAGCCGCACTACTACCCGATCCGCAACCACCTGGTCGATTTCCTGGTGAGCCGCTCGAAGCAGTTCGGCAGCCTGCGCGAGGCGCCCGACGCCCCCAGTTCGCCCACCGTGTTCGATCCCTCGGACCTGATTGAAGCCGAGACCGATCCGGTCGTCGTCCCCATGCCGCCCGTCGGCAAGCCCCATATCCACCTCGTCAACGCTTAAGGATTTTCAAACATGACCCGCACCGAAGTCACCGACCTCATCCTCGCCGCCAAGCACAAGAAAGGCCTTAAATGGGCCGACATCGCCAAAAAGGTCGGCCAGAGCAAGGAGTGGACAACCGCCGCCCTGCTCGGTCAGATGACGCTCGACAAGAAGCAGGCCGCCACTGTCGGCAAGCTGCTTAATCTTCCCGCCGAAGCCGTCGACCAGCTGCAGATCGTGCCGTACAAGGGCAGCCTGCCCAGCGCCGTGCCGACCGATCCGCTCATCTATCGCTTCTACGAACTGATCATGGTGTACGGCATCACCATCAAGTCGCTGATCCACGAGGAGTTCGGCGACGGCATCATGAGCGCGATCGATTTCTCGATGGATATTTCGCGGGTGGAAGATCCGAAGGGAGATCGGGTGAAAATCGTGCTGAACGGGAAGTTTCTGCCGTACAAGACGTACTGATCCGCTAGCCGCCTTTCAGCAGGGCTTTGAAGGCGTCCGCCGACAGCGGCGTGTTCGCATACAGATAGCCCTGCGCGTAATCGCAGCCTGCTGCGGCCAGCAGGCTGCTCTGCCGGGCGGTTTCCACGCCTTCCGCGATGACTTTCATCCCAAGTTCGTGTGCCATGACGATGATCGCCCTGGACAGGGCCATGTCGTTGGCATCCGTTTCGATGTCGTGCACGAATGTGCGATCGATTTTCAGATAGTCGATGGGAAACTGCTTGAGGTAGGACAGCGTGGAATAGCCGGTGCCGAAATCGTCGATGGCGATCTGGATGCCGGCGTCGCGGAATGCGAACAGCTGCTCGGTGATGTCGGCCTGCGCGTGGAGCAGCAGGCTTTCGGTGATCTCGATGATGAGGTTCGTGCCCGACAATCCGATGTCCTGCAGATGTCGCAGCCATGCCGCGGTGTGGCTGCGTCCGCCCGCCCGGAACTGCACCGGCGACATGTTGACGCTGATCTGGAAGTCGGCGCCGTATGCGCGGGACCAGTCCTTCGCGCGCTGCGCCGATTCCCTGAATACCCAATCGCCGATCTCGTTGATGAGGCCGGTTTCTTCCGCCAGCGGAATGAAGGCCATCGGATCGACCAGGCCGCGCGCGGGATGTTGCCAGCGCAGCAGCGCCTCGGCTTTGTGAATGCGGCCGCTGGACAGCTCGACGATCGGCTGGAAATGGGCGATCAGCTGGCTGTCGGCCACCGCTTCGCGCAGGTCCCGGGACAGCTTCAGGCGGGTCTGTGCGGCCTCCTGCAGTGACGCGGTGAAATAGAAAAAGCGGTTGCGCCCATGCTTTTTGGCGGCATACATGGCTTGGTCGGCATGCTTCATCAGCGTGTCGATATCGCCGGCGTCGCTCGGGTACAGGGTGATGCCGATGCTGGCGGTGACATAGGCCACCTCGTCGCCAAGCTGGAAGGGCTCGGCCAGCCTGCCGATGATTTCCTGCGCGATGTCCTCGATGTGCGTGCGGTCCGACAGTTCGCTCAGGATGACCGTGAACTCGTCCCCGCCCAGGCGGGCGACGGTATCGGCATCGCGTATGCAGCTGCGGATGCGTCGGGCCGTTTCCTGCAACAGGGTGTCGCCCACGTCATGCCCCAGCGTGTCGTTGACTTCCTTGAACTCGTCGAGATCGACCAGCAGGAGCGCCAGGGACAGATCGGCGCGCCGGCACTTGATGATTTCCTGTCCCAGGCGGTCGAGGAACAGCCGCCGGTTGGGCAGCTGCGTCAGCGGATCGAAATTGGCCTGGCGCTGGATGGTTTCTTCCGCCTGCTTGCGGTCACTGATGTCGAGGTAGGTGCCGATCACCCTGACGGGGGCGTGGGCCGCATCGCGGGCGACCACCATGCCGTGCGTCTGTATCCATTTCCAGCTCCCATCCTTGCAGCGTTTGCGATGTTCGTTGGTGAACGTGTCGCTGCCGCGGTCAAAAAGCTGCTGGCGTGCCGCCATCAGGCCGGGCAGGTC
>JAJZRT010001024.1 GCA_021802595.1 Pseudomonadota bacterium | reverse complement strand
CATCGCCGACAACCTGCGCCACGAGACGCTGGAGGTGCTGTTCAACGACGACACCCTGCGCAACCCGGACGTACCCGATTACCCCTACCGCCGCGAACTGGAATGGCTGCGCGATTTTGCCGCCGTGCTGGAAGCCGGGCGCGGCAAGGCCGACACGGTCGACCGCGTCGACTACAACTTCAAGCTCGACGGCGACCGCATCCGCATCGTGCCGCGCAAGCGCGGCAGCCCGATCGACAAGGTTGTGTCGGAACTGATGATCTTCGCCAACGCGCACTGGGGTGGCTGGCTGGCCGAAAAGCGCGTGCCCGGCATCTACCGCGCGCAGTCCAACGGCAAGACGCGCATGACGACGTCGCCCGATCCGCACGTCGGTCTCGGCGTCGACCAGTATGCGTGGTCGTCGTCGCCCCTGCGGCGCTACGTCGACCTCGTGAACCAGCGCCAGCTGATCAGCATCGTGCAGGGGACCGATCCGGCGTACCCCCCGCGGAGCGAGCAACTGTTTTCGACGGTGCGCGATTTCGAACTGGCGTACGACGCCTACAATGAATTCCAGCGGCGGCTGGAGCGTTACTGGATGCTGCGCTGGCTGATCCAGGAAAACATCCATGAAGTCACCGCCAGCGTGATCCGTGAAGACCTGGTTCGCTTCGACACCCTGCCGATGGTGACGCGTGCGCCCTCGGTGGCCGGTGTTGCGCCGGGAACGAAGGTGCTGCTCGCGATATCGAACATCGACCTGCTCGACATCAGCTTCCATGCCGAGTACCGGGAGACGCTGGAAACACCGCCTGACAGCAGCGTCGCGCTTCCGTAAAATCAGGTCTGCCCCCACATCCGGTCCCCATGGTGCCTGCCCCGCCTCCCACACTCGCCGCCCCCTCCAAGCAAGGCACGCGCATGGCGCTGGCCTTGCTGGCGTCGGCGGCGGTGCACGGCATGGTGTTGTCGACCCAGTTCGTGCACATCAATCCGCACCTGTTCGAGGACCCCAACCTGCCGATGGAAGTGGTGCTGGTCAACGCCAAGACCGCGGAATCGCCGCTCAATCCCGATGCGCTGGCACAGGTGAACCTGGCAGGTGGCGGCAATACCGACGAAGACCGCCGGCTGAAAAGCCCGCTCCCCGCCAGCTCACGCAGCCAGACCGGGAATGAGGAGGCTGCCCTGCAGGCGAAGGTGGCCACGCTCGAAAAACAGGCCAAGACCCTGCTGAGCCAGTTGAAATCCGACAACCAGCTGCAGAACACGCCGCCGTCCCCGACCCCGGCGCAGCCTGCCGTCAACGCCAGCCAGCTCGACGAACAGGCGCGCGAAATGGCGCAACTACAGGCGCGCATTTCGCAGCAATGGGACGAATACCAGAAACGTCCCAAGCGCGCCTTTGTCGGCGCCAACGTGCGCGAATACGCGTTTGCACGCTATGTGGAAGACTGGGTCACCAAGGTCGAGCGCATCGGCAACGTCAACTATCCCGAAGCCGCGCGCCGCCAGGGCATCTACGGCAGCCTGCGGCTGACCGTCTCGATCTATTCGGACGGGCGCATCGAGAACGTCGACATCGACCGTTCGTCCGGCTCCAAGATCCTCGACACGGCCGCGATCAAGATCGTCGAGCTCGCGGCGCCCTACGCGCCCTTTCCCGACGAGATGCGCAAAAAGGCCGACATCCTGTCGATTACGCGCACCTGGACCTTCACCCGCTCGGACCAGCTTGTTGGCGGTACTGACTGAATTTCGTCATTCCGGCGAGTGAAATTCCGGGCCCGGATGCGCGCATGCCCGCGCTGTTCTTGTTTAAAATCAATACCCTGGTTGTTTTCCTCTCGCCAGGGTACGCATATTGCTCCTTTCAGGCTGAATCCGGCTGCCAGGCCCCATCCCTGTCAGTCCCCTGAACAAGGAGCAGACATGACCGCTTTGAACCGCTTCGCCACCGCCCTCGGCTTCGCCCTGGTTTCTGCCCAGGCGCACGCCATCGATTTCTCGTTCACCTCGGGGAGCGTCTCCGCCGCCGGCCTGGGCAACAGCTACACCACCACCGTCGGTGGCGTGACGCTCACGGCCAGCGCCTGGGGCAGCACGGGCATCGGCAAGCAATTCGCGACGGCCGCGCTGACCCTGGCGTCAGGTGCGGGCCTGGGCGTGTGCAACAGCAGCGAAGGGGTGAACTGCACGGGCAACGCCAGTGCGCTCGGCAACACGAACGCGGACGACCTGATCCTGTTCACGTTTTCCCAGGCGGTCAGCCTGCAGTCGTTGAGCCTGCCGCAGTATGGCGGCGATTCCGACCTCAGCCTGTGGGCCGGCAGCGGCAGCTTCAGCCCGGCCGGCCTGAAAGCCAGCCTGCTGGGGGGGAGCGCCTCGACCTACAGCAATACCAGCAGCGTGAACGACATCAAGACCGTCAGTCTGGCTGCGGCCTATCCCGGGACTTACGACTGGCTGGCGATCGCCGCCAGCGCCACCAACAAGGACAAGTGGGGCGACCTGGCCAGGCTGCAGTCCCTGACGGTCAATCCCGTGGCGCAACCGGTGCCGGAAAGCGCCACCTGGATGACCATGCTGGCCGGCCTCGGCCTGATCGGCTTCCGCGTGACCCGGCGCACGCAA
>JAJZRT010001023.1 GCA_021802595.1 Pseudomonadota bacterium | reverse complement strand
CGCGCGGCGGCATCCTCCAGCGGTTGCAGCCAGAGGATGCGCGCATCGGGCGAGCTATCGGGGAACGGCGTCACCGTGTTGGCCAGGCCGTGCACGCGCGTCAGGCGCTCGCTCACTTGCGGCTCCAGCGTGAAATCGATCCAACGCTGCGCCAGCGCGGCATCGCGCACGTCATGCGACACCGCCCAGCAATCCAGCCAGGCCAGCGCGCCTTCGCGCGGGATGACGTAACCGATGTCCATGCCCGCATCGCGCAAGGCCTTCACCTGCTGCGTGCCGAAGTTGGCGAACACCAGCGCCACCTCATAACGACGCATCCAGTCCACCACTTCTTCGGCGGTGACATAGAAGGTGAGCACGTTGCGCCGCAACTGCACCAGTTCGCGCGCCGCGCGGCGCATCTCGGACGGCGACAGATGGAAAGGATCGTGCAGCCCCAGCTTGAGCGCGGCCAGCGAGAAGTTGTGGTTGCTGGTGTTGAACGCCAGCACGCGCCCCTGATATTGCGGCGACCACAGCGCCGCGATGGAGTGCGGCGGCTGCTTGACCAGCTTGCGGTTGTAGATCAGCCCCATCTCGGAATAGGTATAGGGCACGGCATAGGTCTTGCCGTCATGCACCAGGCCGCCGATGGCCGACAGGTCGCGGAAGCGCGGCAGCTGCCGTGCATGGTTGGGGATGCGTGACAGATCGAGCGGCAGCGCCAGACCGTCAGCGATGTAGCGTTGCAGTTCGGCGGTGTTCACCGCGAACACATCATAGGTGCGCGTCTTGTCGTGCAGCTTGTCCCACAGGTCGTCGTCCGAACTGGCGTAGGTCACCTCCACCTTGGCACCGGTGCGCCGCTCGAAGCCGGCCACCACCTCGGCATCCGCATAGCCATCCCACGCCAGCACGCGCAACACTTCGGCAGCAGACGCCAACGGGATGATCCCCAGCAACAGGGACAGGCACAACAGGCAGCGGATCATCGCGTGACAACGGTTCATCGGCACTCGGACTGGATTAAGAAAACCGGCGCGCGATCGCGCACCGGCCCAATGTCCCCGGAGTGTAGCAGACTATTTTTGGAATACCGTGACAGCGCCGCCGCAGTATGCACTACCCCTGCCACACGCCGAAGCCCGCTTCGCGCAGGTCGATGCCCAGTTCCACCTCGCGCTCGCAGGCATCATCGTAATGCATCGGGTTCCAGGCTTCGTACAGGTCGGGCAGCAGGCGCAGGCCGTAGCGCTGCACGTATTTGTTGGCCTGGATGCCGGCTTTGTGTTTGTCGAACCGGATGTCCGGATCGAGACCGGTCATGCCGACGTAGACGCAGGGCTTGCCGGCGCGGTAATCGGGATTGCGTTTCTTGAACTTGGCTTCGTAGAGCACGTCCGGCGACAGCTCGACGACATAGATGCTGTAGTGTTTGCCGCGCGCCATGGCGTGCGCCTCACACCTCGGCGGCGAACTGCTGGCGCAGCCAGGCGATGATGGCGTCCGATTCGTACAGCCATCGCACCTGCCCCTGCGCATCCTCGATACGCAGGCAAGGCACTTGCAGCTTGCCGCCGCCCTGCTCCAGTTCGGCGCAATGCGTGGCATCGTGCTGCGCGTCGCGCAGTTCGATGTTCAGCGACAGGCGGGCGATCTCCTTGCGCACCTTGATGCAGAACGGACAGGTACGGAACTGGTACAGCACGAGTGCGCGCGTGCGTTCATCCACCTGCTGTTGCGCGGCAGGCGCACGCTGGATGCCTTGGGGTGTGCTGAGCTTCTCCCACAGCAGCATGAGCGGGTTGAGCACGAGACGCAGGGTGCGGAAGAACAGGCGGATCAGGATACGCATGGCAGAGTCCTATGGTTATACGTTCAGGCGCGCTTCTCGCCGCCCAGCAGGTCGGCCAGCGCGGGCAGCAGCTTGCGCAACTCGCCGCTCATCAGGGCGAAGTCGGCATCGAACAGGTCTTCCGCGCCGTCTTCTTCGGCCTGATCCTTGAGCAGGTCGAGCGGCGCCAGACGCTTGATCTGCAGATTGTCGTGCAGCACGAAGGAGAAGCGGTCGTGCCAGGTCATGGCGAGCCGGGTGACTTCCTTGCCGGCCTGGATGTGACGCGTCACCTCGTCGGCTTCCGGCGTATGACGCACATAGCGCACCGTGGCATTCTCCTCGCCCGCGCTGCGCAGCTCGCAATCCTGGTCCACAGTGAAAGTGGAAGGCAGCTCGTCGCCGGACAGCCAGCCGGTCATCGCGGCCGTGGGCGAGATCTCGGTATTCAGGAAGTTGAGCGTGAAATCGCCCAGCGACTTGATCAGCATCTCCACCACTTCGTCGGCCTTGGCCAGACTGCCGGCATCCACCACCAGCCAGCCGTCCTGCGCATCGATCCACACATAGGTCTTGCGACGGATGGCGAAGGCGCGCGGCAGCAGTTCATCGGTGATGGCTTCCTTGAGCTGCTTCATCTGCTTACGGCCCGGCTTGTAGCCTTGCTGCTCTTCCACCTCGGCGGCACGCGCCTGGGTGAACTGCTTGATCACCGTGGCCGGCAACAACTTCTTCTCCACGCCCAGGCTGATCAGCATCTGCGCGCCCTGCGCATGCACCAGCGGCCCGCCGTCGGCCTTGGG
>JAJZRT010001022.1 GCA_021802595.1 Pseudomonadota bacterium | reverse complement strand
ACATATCGGTGCCGCTGGACAGAAATGAATCGCCGAGCAAACAGTATGAACGGGAACCGTGTTGTCGCGCGCAGTGGCTTGCTGCCCAGCCGGGCTGGTAACTGACTTCGGTCAGTTACGTGGTTCTGCAGATGCCGAAAGTCCGTGATCGCCCTGACTCGGACGTGAAATCCAATTCTGCGCTGTTGCCTACGTCCTGAATCAGGCGCGCAGGGCCGGAGCCTCTGTGGTGCTGCAGCCCACCGAATGCTGCAGACGTGCAATCACTTCCTTGAGTGCGCTCACGAAAAGGATCACATTCTTCATGCTGCTTGTCTGTCCCATGAGCCCGACCCGGAAGATGCGTCCGGCCAGGGCGCCAAGACCCGCCCCGATCTCCAGGTTGTAGTCCGAAAGAAGCAACTGTCGGACCTTGGCCTCGTCAATATTGGCAGGTACGGCGATCGCATTGAGCTGAGGCAGACGCGAATCTTCGCGTACGATGAACTTCAGCCCAAGCGCTTCGACGCCGGTGCGCAATGCATGATAATTCTTTTCATGGCGGGCCCAGGCGTTTTCCAGGCCTTCCTCTTGCAGCATGACGAGCGCCTCGTGCAGGCCGTAGAGTGCGTTGACCGGGGCCGTATGGTGATAGGTGCGTTTGTTAGATCCGCCCCAGTATCCCATTACCAGCGTCAGATCCAGGAACCAGCTCGGGACCGGTGACTTGCGTCGTTTGATCTTCTCAATAGCACGCTCATTCATGCTCACGGGCGAAAGCCCTGGCGTACAGGACAGGCATTTCTGGGAGCCGGAGTAGATCGCATCGATACCCCATTCATCGACCTTCACCGGGATACCGCCAAGCGAGGTCACGGCGTCGACGATGGTCAGGCAATCGTGTCGGTGCGCGATCTCGACCAGGGTCTTCGCATCCGAGCGGGCCCCAGTAGATGTCTCGGCATGCACAAAGGCGACGAGTTTGGCGTCGCCATGGGTCCTGAGGGCATCTTCAAGCTTATTTGGGTCGACCGGATCGCCCCAGGCATCCTCGACGAGGATCGGTACGCCGCCGAGACGGTCAACGTTTTCCTTCATGCGTCCGCCGAAGACGCCGTTTATGCACACCACCACCTTGTCCCCGGGTTCAACCAGGTTGACGAAGCAGGTTTCCATGCCGGCGGAGCCAGGCGCAGAAACCGGCATCGTCAGAAGGTTACGGGTTTGAAAGGCGTACTGAAGCATGCCCTTGACCTCGTCCATCATGCCTACGAACGCGGGATCGAGATGGCCGATCGTTGGCCTGGCCATGGCGGCCAGCACGCGCGGATGCACATCCGAAGGGCCAGGCCCCATCAAGGTGCGCATTGGCGGATTGAAGGATCTAATCGGCATGGCTGATCTCGGTTCTTTGGGGAAGTTCGTAGGAGATAGCAATTATACTCATTATAATATTGCAGGATCGACCTTTTCAATCGGCGCCTTGCCGGTGCTCAGACCGGCAACGGATGTCCCCGGATCCAGCAGCTCTATCCAATGCTTTACCGGAATGGAAGAACGCGACTGCAGGTGCGTGAGGCAGCCGATATTGGCCGTTCCTATCGCAGCAGGTTGCCCCGATTCGAGCGCCGAAATTTTCTTGTGCAGCAATCGCTGCGAAAGCTGTGGCTGAAGCAGGGAGTAGGTGCCGGCCGATCCACAACACAGATGCGCATCCGGAACCGGTGTGAGCTCGAACCCGGCGTCCTTGAGTATCGACTCAACTACGCCGGACAGTTTCTGTCCGTGCTGAAGCGAACACGGAGAATGAAAGGCGATATGTGCAGTGGCCTTGTCCGTCCGGATCAGCGTGGCACGATCCTCCTTCTTCAGCGCTTCACTGATGTCCAAAGCCATGGCCGATACACGGGCGGCACGTTCGGCGTAGGCCGGATCCTCGCGAAGCAGGTGCCCGTATTCCTTCACCATCACCCCGCATCCGCTTGCATTGACCACGATTGCCTCCGCTCCCATTTCGATGTGTGGCCACCAAGCATCGATGTTGCGGCGTGCAAATCCGAGCCCATCTTCCTGGGCGCCGAGATGATAGCTCAATGCGCCACAGCATCCCCCCCCGACAGCGCGCATGAGGCTGATGCCGAGACGGTCGAGGACGCGGGCCGTGGCAGCATCGATATTCGGAGCGATCGAAGTTTGCACGCAGCCACCAAGTGCCAGCATCCTGCGGTCATGTGAGGATCGTGGCCAGGGTGCCGGTGGCTGACGCGGCGGAATTGAACGACGCAATGCCGGCGGCATAAGAATGCGCAGCATCTGCGCTAGCCGCAGCACCAAGGTAAAGCGTCGCTCGTAGGGGATGACCGCACACAGCAGGCGCCGCTTGACCCGCTCTCTCAGTGGCCGGCGCACGCGCTGCTCGACGACAGCGCGACCGATATCGAGCAGCCGTCCGTAACGCACGCCCGAAGGGCAAGTTGTCTCGCAGGCACGGCAGGAGAGGCAGCGGTCAAGGTGCAGTTGTGTGGTCCTTAGCTCACCGTTTTAGGTGAGCGTCGAGATCTGCCGTCCTGATTCCAGGGCGTATGAATACCGCGCAGACCGTGCAGATCCGTATAAACCCGAAAATCCCCACGACTTTGACAG
>JAJZRT010001021.1 GCA_021802595.1 Pseudomonadota bacterium | reverse complement strand
ATCCCGGTTTCATTTCGCGCATGACGCGGCAGCGCCCATGGGTGCGGCTCAAGACGGCATCGACGCTGGACGGCAAGACCGCGCTCGCCAACGGCGCGTCGCAATGGATCACCGGCGAGGCCGCGCGCGCCGACGTGCAGCGCCTGCGCGCGCGCGCCTGCGCCATCCTCACCGGCAGCGGCACCGTGCTGGCCGACAACCCGCGCATGAATGTGCGCGAGTTCGACATCGGCCGCCAGCCGCTGCGCGTCGTCGTCGACTCCACCCTGCGCACGCCGGCAGGCGCGGCGATCCTGCCGGCACTGCTCGTCTGCCACCGCGCCGAGCCCGCCCGACGCGCCGCGCTCGAACAGGCCGGCGCGGAGGTGATCGAACTGCCCGGCGCCGACGGCCGCGTCGATCTGCCCGCCCTGCTCGCACTGCTGGCGCAACGCGGCGTCAACGAACTGCACGTCGAGGCCGGCGCCGCGCTCAACGGCGCGCTGCTCAAAGCCCGGCTGGTCGACGAATGGATGGCCTACGTGGCGCCGATGGCCGTGGGCGATGCCGCGCGCGGACTGTTCGCCATGCCGCCGCTCACGACGCTCGCCGACGCCGCCCGCTTCAAGCTGGCCGACGTGCGCCAGATCGGCGGCGACCTGCGCCTGACGATGCTGCCGGCGTGAGCGGCTTCAAGGACCACTTCTCGTCGGCGTCGGACCGCTACGCCGCCTATCGCCCGGACTATCCCGCTGCGCTGTTCGAGTGGCTCACCGGCCAGTGTGTCGAGCGCAACACCGCCTGGGACTGCGCCACCGGCAGCGGCCAGGCCGCGCTGGGACTGGCGCCGCACTTCCGTCAGATCATCGCGACCGATGCCTCGGCCGAGCAGATCCGCCATGCTGAAGCCCACCCCGCGATCGATTACCGTGTCGCCTCCGCCGAAGCCAGCGGCCTGGCGGAGCGCAGCGTCGACCTCGTCACCGTCGCGCAGGCGGCACACTGGTTCGACTTGCCGCGTTTTTATGCCGAGGTGGCGCGCGTGCTAAAACCTGGCGGCGTACTCGCCCTGTGGGGCTACGGCCGCATGGTGCTGCCGGGAGACTTGGACGCGCCGTTCCGGCGCTTCTACAGCGAAACCGTCGGTCCCTGGTGGCCGCCCGAGCGCGCGCTGATCGACGATGCCTATCGCAGCCTGGATTTTCCGTTTGCGGAAATCGAGGCACCCGCCTTTTTCATCGAGGTCGAGTGGAGCCTGCTCCGGCTGATGGACTACCTGTCGACCTGGTCGGCGGTGAAGCGTTACCAAGACGCGCGCGGTCAGGATCCGCTGCCCGCGCTCGGCGCCGAACTCACGCCCCTGTGGGGCGATGCGGACGCCGCAAGGCGTTTGCAGTGGCCGCTGTTCCTGCGGGCCGGCCGGCGCTAGGCTCGCACCGAAAAACCCTCGAACAATCCCGCGAGCGTCTCGCCCAGCGCCTGCAGCGGGCGTTCGCGTGCCGCGCTCTGACACAGGCTTTCGTCCGCGCAGCCCTGGCCACGAAACGCCTGGATGACGTAATGCCTCACGCCGCGCGCGGCGAGGTCATGCGCCATGCCGGCGACCGCCGCGTCATCCAGCAAGGCCGGATGTACGGTCGTGCGGATTTCATGGTCGACAGCCGACGCCAGGATCTTCTGCAAGCCGGCGAGCGCAGGCTCGCCGCTGCCGGCCACGCCGGTCACGCGGGGGTAATCCGCAAACGGCGCCTTCACGTCCAGCCCCACCCAGTCGACCAGCGGCAGCACGGCATCCAGTTTCCGCGGCAGCATGCCGCCGGTGTGCAGGCCGATCCGGAAGCCGAGCGCACGCACTTCGCGCATCGCATCCGGCAGTGCGGCCTGCAGCGTCGGCTCGCCGCCGGAGAACACCACGCCGTCGAGCAGTCCCCGGCGACGATGCAGGAAAGCCAGAACTTCCTCCCACGGGATTTCGTGTTCGCCGCGCGCAGGAATCAGGCCTGGGTTGTGGCAATAGCGGCAGCGCCAGGGGCAGCCCTGGCAGAACACCACCGCGGCCAGCATGCCGGGCCAGTCGGTGGTGGACAGCGGCGTGAAGCCGCCTACGCGCAGCGTCATATCAAGGTTGGCGAAGCAAGGTCATCCCATCCTGCAACGGTTCTCGACGAAGAACTGCCGCTCGCGGTGCTCGCTCTGCTTGCCCTTGTTGAAGCTCGTCACCGGCCGGTGATAGCCCATCACGCGGGTCCACACTTCGCATCGGGTGCGCTCTTCGTCCTTGAGCGTGATGGCGGCGGCGGGTACGGTCATGTCGTTCATGGTGATCTCCTCGGTGGTCAGGCGGCGACAGCGCGTTTGCGCGACAGGGCTTCCTCGTCGCACTTCGGGCAGAACTCGTGCTCGCCGGCGAGGTAGCCATGATGGGGACAGATGGAAAACGTCGGCGTGATGGTGATGTAGGGCAGGCGGAAACGCTCCAGCGAACGCCGCACCAGCTTCCTGCACGCCTCGGCTGACGAGATGCGCTCGGCCATGTAGAGATGCAGCACGGTGCCGCCGGTGTACTTGCGCTGCAGGTCGTCCTGCCGCTCCAGTGCCTCGAAGGCGTCGTCGGTGAAACCGACCGGAAGCTGCGACGAATTCG
>JAJZRT010001020.1 GCA_021802595.1 Pseudomonadota bacterium | reverse complement strand
GGATACAACAGTTGCCGGTGCAGCCGTCAGGTCATGACGGGGGTCGGACTCAAACACCAAACCGAGGGCATCAGCCCGTGCGTTGTCAGCAGCAATTTCGCGATCGACATCCTCGGCGTCGTAGCCAAAGGACGAGATAGCCTCCGAACGGGAGAGCAGACCCGACCGGATGGCGGTGAGCATGGCGTCAAACTCTTTCTTGGGATCCACCCATTGCCAGCCCTGGGGAATCCACTTCACAGCCAGATACTCGCGTCGCTTGCCCTGACCGCCCCGGGCATACCCCGGCAAGGACAACGCCCCCTCAAGTGCTGCCTGCTCGATGAAGGCCTGCCAGATCGGTCGGCACAATTGGTGGACGAGCACGCCGTGCTGCAAGGCTTCGCAGCGACGGCGAAACTCCAGCAGGCCGGCACGGATCGACGAGTAATTTACCTGGGTGAGATCCCCGGTCAGTTGTTCGTAGGTGACACCCATGGCGGCGGCGACGGCACGGAACTGCATACGCAGAAAATCGGCATAGCTCGCGCCGACATCGGCCGGTTGCGAGAATTTGACGTCTTCGCCGGGCTCCAGGATCTGCAAGGTGCCGGGCTCCAGACCGGCCAGAGCCACCCCGTTGGCGTCCGAGACGCCTTCGCCCATCAGGTTGTCCTCGGGTGCCAGGCGCGTAATGAAACCAGCGAACATAGCGGCAGTTTTTTTGCGCACCAGTTCGGCATCATCGTACTGGTCGAGTTCATTGAGCTTGACCAAGGCCCGGGCCAACCAAGGTTCGCCACGAATCTGCCCTGGCCGCAGGGGGCGGAAGAGATGCAGGATTTCCGATGCATCGACACGGACCGTTTCAATGCCGCCATTGCCGGACATCGGAGCCAGTGCGCCATCCTCGGGATGTGCCCGGTACAGGTGATAGGCCACACGCCGTCCGAGGCGGTCGAATTCGATGCCGGCGCGAATCACGTTGCCGTTCGCAGCCGTCGTGTTCATGGTCACCGGCAAGTGCTCCGGTTCGAGTACCTGCAATTGCAGCGCCACCGCCAGCCCGTCTTCTGGGCGCCGATAGCGGATCCGCACCAGTGCCTCGCCGCCCTCCAGCATGGCCCGGCAGGCCAAGGCTTGCAGGCCATAGAAATCAGTGAGCCCCGAAGCGTCGGCATCCAGCGTCCAGTCGCGCCAGAGCATCTGGATCCGTTCGCGCAATGCGGCATCCGCCACCAGGGACTGCGGCTTGATGCCGGTACCGATCGCATTGGCCACGTAGGACTCCAGCGCGGCATTGGCCCAGGCATTGCGGCGCACGAGATCGCGACTCTTGGTGCGCAGTTCGGTCTGGGTCGCCATCAGCGCCGCTACCGCGCCCGGGTTGGCTGGTAGCCAGGCAAAAGAACGACGTCCACCACCAGCCGCCTCGTGCAGCGGACTGCCACCGAACATCCGGCGTGAGATTCGTTTCAGCCAGCGCATCTCAGAATCCCTTGCTCGTGGTGACCCGGATCTGGCGCGGTGCCTTCGGCCAGAGACCTCGGGCGACTGCCTGATCGTGGAGATCGCGCTTGACCGCGTCGATTGCCGCCTGGAGTTCCTCGACCGTGCGGTACTCCACGGTCTTGTCACCAAAGGTGACCCGCCGCTCTCCCTTGGCCAGCGCCGCCTCAAGGGCGGTCAGTTGGTCTTCGGTATGTGCCATCAGCGATAGACCACCAGGTTCATCTCCGTGGTATCCGCCAGGGAGGTATTGCCCGTAGCGCACACTACGTCGACATAAGCCGCCGTCTTGGCATCCGATGTCGAACGTGCCAAGGCCGTCCTGGCGCTGCCCGAATTTCCGGTGCTGCGGGCAAACGCCAGCCAGCAGTAGTTCGCATCCACGAAGGGTTGGGAAAAAGTGATCCGGTAACGTCCCGCTGCCAGCCGGGTGACCGTTGCGACGTTGTGAGCGGCACTGATCTGGATGGCGGAACCGCTATAGCCAAAGGTCACCCAGGCACGAGCGATCCCCGGATGTTCAGGGCGTACCAGTGTCTTGATCTCGGCGGCGACCCGACTGGCCAGCGCAGCCATCTGTGAAACCAGGCTCATGATCAGGCGATCAACTGTGCTTCGAAGATGGCGACGAAGTCGGTGCTGGTGTCACCGATATCGGTACTGGCCACTGCTCCGATATTGGTCCGGGCCTGCAATTGCTCCGGCGCAGTCAAGGTTTGTGCAGCATCGAAGCGCACGCGCTTGTCGATGGCGGCGGTCAGCGCGGCAATGCCGGTCTGGTCATTCTGCAGGGCCTGCTGCAGTTCTAGCAGTGTGTCGTAAGCAGCATCGGCACCACCGAGAATCTGGGCACGCAAGTCATCGAGCAGCGTGACGATTTTGGAGGCAGAGAAGGTGGTGGTCGTACTGCCGGGGGCCAGATCATCGATGACGGCAACCGCCGCAATCGCCGCCTTGAGTTCGTTGATAGCGGCGACCAGCGTGGATTTGTCGGTCGTCGAGAGCGAAGAGAGGTTGCCAATCTTGGCATAGACCGTCTTGAACTCGTCGGCGACACGGATGACCAGGCTGTGGATTTGGGTTTGCAGACTCATGATGCGATTTCCTTTGTGGTGGGTTTCAGGTCAGCCAAGAT
>JAJZRT010001019.1 GCA_021802595.1 Pseudomonadota bacterium | reverse complement strand
AACAGGCGGTGATCGATGTGCTGGCCGCGCACGGGATTCATGCTGCGCGTATGGCGGGCGCGCCCGGAGTCTACGTCGATGGCGCCAAGATCGCGGCACTCGGCCTGCGCGTCAGGCATGGCTGCATTTACCATGGGCTGGCCTTCAACGTCGACATGGACCTGACGCCGTTTGCCGCCATCAACCCCTGCGGCTACGCCGGCATGCCGGTGACGCAATGCCGCGATCTCGGCGTGACGCTGTCCGTGGCGCGGGCGGGCCAGGCGCTCGCCCGGCAGCTGCTGGACTCGATCTATTCTTGACCTATTTGCTAGGTTATAAGTATTCTTGTAACTTCTAATGGAGTTACTTATGAGCGTCGATACCCTGCCGTCCGATCCCAAACTCCTGATGCGCTCGATCATCCAGCGCATCGCCACGGGGCCGGACCTGTCCAAGAACATCAGCCGCACCGAGGCGCACCTGGGCACCAAGGCCATCATCGACAACGTGATCGATCCGGTGCAGGTCGGCATCTACTTCATCGCGCTGCGCATGAAGCGCGAGACGATGGACGAGAACCGCGGGGTGCTGGATGCCGTGCTGGAAACCACGCGCCGCGTCACCGCGGAGGTCGACGAAGTGGTCGACATCGGCGATCCCTACGACGGCTACAATCGCTGCCTGCCCGCCGCGCCCTTCCTGGGCCCGCTTCTGGCCGAGTTCGGCGTGCACGTCGTCTCGCACGGCCTCGACAAGGTGGGGCCCAAGTACGGCGTGACCGCGCGCCACGTGCTGGAAGCGGCCGGCGTGCCGGTGAACCTGAGCCCGGCGGAAGCGGCGGCACGGCTGGCCGACCCTGCGCTCGGCTGGACCTATCTCGACCAGGCGCAGTCCAACCCCGGCCTGCACAATCTGACCACGCTGCGTGCGCAGATGATCAAGCGGCAGGTGCTGACCACGGTGGAAGTGCTGTCGAAGCCGATCCAGGGCAGGAAGCAGACCCATTTCATCACCGGCTACGTGCACAAGCCCTATCCGCCGGTGTACGCCGACCTCGCGCGCGAGGCCGGCTTCGACACGGCCTGCATCGTGCGCGGCGTCGAGGGCGGGGTGATCCCGTCGTTGCGCCAGACCGGCAAGTATTTCCATTACCGCGATCGCGGCGCCGAGGTCGAGGCGACCATCGATCCGGTCGCGCTCGGCATCGACCAGCCGGTGCGCGCGGTGCCGCTGCCGGGCTCGGTCGCCGGCGAGGCGGGCGAGGACGAGATCGTCGCCGCGATCGACATCAAGGCCACCGCGCACGCCGCCGCCGAGGCGGGCATCCTTGCGCTGAAGGGCGACAAGGGGGCGACCTACGATTCGCTGGTGCTGTCCGGATCGATCATCCTGCACCATGTCGGCAAGGCGGCCAGCGTCACCGACGCGGCGGCGCAGATCCGTGCCGTGCTGGATTCCGGCCGTGCCGTGGCGCGGGTGAAGTGATGAGCGAATTCATCGCGATCGCCGCCGCCGACGAACTGAAGCCCGCTGAGATGAAGCGCGTCGTCGTCGACGGCAAGAAACTGCTGCTGTGCAATTCCAACGGCACCCACTACGTCGTCGACGAGATGTGCAGCCACGAGGATTATTCGCTCTACCTCGGCTGCATCAAGGACGGCCGGATCAAGTGCTCGCTGCATGGCAGCTATTTCGATCTTGCCACCGGCCGGCCCACCTGCGAGCCCGCCGACGAGCCGATCCGGACCTACGAAGTGAAGGTCGAGGCCGGACAGGTGTGGGTAAAGGTCTAGTATTCAGGGGCCGAGGTTCAGGGAACGGGCCACCACTGCCCGCGATATTTTTCCCGCTCCCATTTCCTGGGCAGTTCACCGATTGTCCCGATCACGCCGGGATCAGGTGCGGCATGGCCGTGGCACGCCCTGCCGCCAGCAGGGTCAGGCGCCGTTGGCCATAGGCTAAAATCCGGTTTCAACGTTGTTCCGAGCACATTATGGCCGACCCCATCCAGCACAAAGGCGCCGCCAAGACCGCGCGCATCCCGATCAAGATCGTGCCGCAGCCGCGCATGCGTTTGCCGTCGTGGATCCGTGCCAAATCGCCCAACGTGCCGAACGTGGCGCGGCTCAAGGGCATCCTGCGCGAGGCGAAGCTGCACACCGTGTGCGAGGAGGCCTCGTGCCCCAATCTGGGCGAATGCTTCGGTCACGGCACCGCCACCTTCATGATCCTCGGCGACCTGTGCACCCGGCGCTGCCCGTTCTGCGACGTCGGCCACGGCACGCCGCTGCCGCCGGACGCCGACGAGCCGCGCCACCTGGCCGAGACGATCGCGCTGATGGCGCTGAAATACGTGGTGATCACCAGCGTCGACCGCGATGACCTGCGCGACGGCGGCGCCGGGCATTTTGCGCAGTGCATCGCGGCCGTGCGTGAAAAATCCCCCGCGACCCGCATCGAGATTCTCACCCCCGATTTCCGTGGCCGGCTGGAGAAGGCGCTCGACATGCTCGACGCGGCGCTGCCCGACGTGATGAACCACAACCTGGAAACCGTGCCGCGCCTCTACAAGGCGGCGCGTCCGGGCGCGGATTATGCGCATTCGCTGAAGCTGCTGAAGGATTTCAAGGCGCGCCACCCCGA